>NZ_JACSOE010000014.1:0-78806 GCF_014349115.1 Alteromonas sp. BZK5
ATTTAATCACATACAAGCCAGTTTGATGGATGATTAATCGTAATTCGATGTATAGTTGAGCAACTGTGTTCTAAAAATTTCATGACACGAAACTATTGACAAAAATACCCGCTTGATCGTTTTGCCTCGAACTTTTATCCCCAAAGAGCAAAATTGCCTGATCCTGCACAGCTTTACGATCAAAAAAGATTAAGATCGAGCACAGTTGCTCTACAGCGCTTGATTTAACTGACATTTCGTGATCCGACCAGAAAGTAATGAAAAGATCGTGATCTGTTGTTCTATATGGCTATTAACAGACTTACCAACAAGGTTTTCCACTACTTATCCACAACGAGTAAGGTTTCTATTACTGAGTGAATCTTGCTAAAAACTGCTTGTACTCTTGTATGGCATAGTCACTTTTTAGCGTTGCGTTGTGCGTCGCACCAGGAATGACCGAAATATACTTTTCGCTACTTGATGCATCTTCTAATAGCTGCTGACTAATCGGGTAAGGCGTTATTTTGTCTTCCTCACCCACCACCAGCCATAGCGGTCCCTCATAGTGACGCAAGATTGGGGCTATTTGCATACTATGAACTTCATCGTGAAGCTTCATGTTTGTGAATGAATTAGAGAAGCCTGGCACCATGTTGGCAATTAAATCAGAGATATTATTGAAAGCGCCGTCTAATACTAAAGCGTCTATCTTTCTATTTGCAGCAACATAGCTTGCGAAATAGCTGCCTATACCTCGGCCGTGAACGATGGTGGGAATTGAGGCGTCAAACGCACTTGCTACATAGTCAAACTGGGTTAACGCATCTTGTTTAATAGCGTTAATACTTAAGTCCTTCGCTTTATCACTGGCTCCTACTCCCTGATAATCGAGCCACAATATATTAGCGGGCAACTTACCCAGTCTATGAATAACGCTGTTGTTTTCGCTTACAGGCATACGATTGTCTGCAAAGAAAACAATGTTAACAATAGGGTCAGGGTAAGAAACAGCAACGCCTCTCAAAGTTAACCCAGCTTCATTTTTAACTTCAACACGGGTTATGCCCGCTGAGGTTTTGTCTTTTTGAATTGCCGCGTGTAGCTTCGTAGTATCAAGGGGCTTTTGCTGAGTGTCTTGATAAAAGAAGGCCGAAGGGGACACGTTAATTGCGCACCCAATAAGTGACACACTTGCAACTACACTAATTACCGCGTTTTTTAAGCTCATCATTAAAGAACTGTCCGTGTTGAATGGTTATGGCGAAATTTTTATTCAGGTTACATAGGTGTAATGGTTGTGTCGCTGATTAAAAACTCGCTCAGCAAAATCAACAGTCCCACACCTATGCTAAACAAGCTGTAACAGTTTGCAACAGTTGTTCTGTTTCTTAGCGATACAAACTTTCTTATACTAAAGACAATATTACTTGCATAATTTATCTGCATAAAACAAAAATAATTTAATGAAAAGTAGAACATTTTCCATGTCTTACGCTACATCACCAGCTCGACTTATTGTTGCCTGCTGTGCCCTACCCTTACTTATTGCCTGCGAGTCTACGCCACCCGAGCTTGACTCATCATTAATTCCTGCGTCGCAGAGAAAAGACTATCAGCTAACCATGTCTAAAGCGAAAGCTTGTCCAATTAACTTGGCAGAACTAATCGACATACGGTCGAGTAAAGACTTGCTCGTTGGAAGCAGTAATGTAACAGAAGACACGCTCTATTCACTGTTACAGCAAAGCTTAGAAGCGATGAATGTCAGCCCAGATATTGAAGCAGCCAACAGCGTTAAAGTAGTACTAAACCGCGCGTTTATAAAAAGCTTAGGAAGTAATATGGTTGCCACCGTGGTGCTTAATGTTAAGTACAAACCTGACTATGCCGATGAGTATTCACCCGCCACCACCTTCAGAGGGCAAAGCATGAATGTGAACGCCAGTGTCAGTGAAAAAGAGAGCAATCAGATTGCTATCGATGCAATGAAAACCGCCATTGATGATGCCACCAAACGTATAAAGTCTTCACTGTTACACAACTGCGGAAATGCGCTAAGCGAACTAGAGGCGGTATAAGCCTAAGAAACTATGCAGACAACACGTCTCGCGCTTTTACCGCATCAAAATCACGATCAACTTTCAGGTATACCGCGTTATTTTGACTGTTTAATGTCACTTCCAATACACCAGGCACTAACAGCAGCTCGGCTTCAATACTGGAAACATTTGAACTATCAAAATCTCCATTCATCATCACACGCTTAACCCGGCTCACTTCTTTAACACCAAGAATAATAAAAAGCCAAAGCAGAGTGCTAGCAGCACCAATGCCATAAGCTAACTCTTGCGACCAAATATCGGTGACGAAACCTGAAATTACACCGCCCAAAAATGCACCAAAAAATTGAAAACTGGCGTAGAGGCCCATGGCCGTTCCTTTTTGTCCCGCAGGCGCAATGCTCGACACCAATGCAGGGAAATTCGCTTCCAAATAATTAAAGCCAGTAAAGAAAAGCACCACGGCAGCGGTAACCCACCACCAGCTATGGTCCTCTAAACTCAGCGCCAAAAACGCGCCGCCCATTAATACAACGCCGGTTACAAGGAGCGATTTAGGCGTACGGCCTCTTGCTGCCCCCATCATGATAATTAGACCTACAATTGACGCGCCTAAAACGGGTAAGTAAACCGTCCAGTGACTATCTAGCGTCATATCAAAATTCAGTAGCGTTACGGGCAGTTGAACAAACAACAGCGTTATCATCATATGTAGAATCATCACGCTGATATTTAAACGCCATAACTGAGAAGAGAAGACTAAGCGCTTTAGCTGGTCTTTTTGTGGCAGTGTATCGCCACTGCTCAGCTGCACACCGTTTGGCACTACCCATTTAACCAGCGGCATGCAAAGAATCGCCAGAATACCAGTAATACCAAACACACCAGCAAGCCCGTAGCTGTTCGCAATAAGAGGTCCTAAAATAACGGCTAAATAGAATGAAAAGCCAATGGCTATGCCTATGATAGCTAACACTTTGGCTCGCTGACTTTCCCGGCTTACATCCGTAGCCAGCGCCATTATCGCTCCTGCAATTGCCCCAGCGCCTTGAAGAATACGCCCAACAATCATCATGGCCATACTGTCGGCGTTTGCTGCGACAAAGCTTCCTAATGCAAATACAGCAAGCCCTAGCAAAATAACGGGTTTACGCCCCCATTTGTCAGACATCATACCCATAGGAATTTGCAGCGCAGCTTGGGTTAGGCCATATCCACCCACGGCAAGCCCTACCAACAGCGGCGAGTAATCTGGGTAGTCCATTGCGGCTACAGCCAACACGGGCATAACCATGAACAGCCCCATCATGCGTAATACGTAAACGGAGGCGAGTGCAAGCGCGGCGCGTAATTCCAAAGCGTTCAAAGCGTCTTTTTCCCTCAATAAATAAAATCAAAAAAACGTAAAAGCGCGCAGAGAACACTTGTTTCTGCAGCATCAAGAATAAGGTCGCGAAGTGTAGCATAAATTGCTCTTGCGCCCACTTACCTTAAATTCGATTAATACAATTGGCGTTTTCTCCCGCTCAATGGGTCGATTTAGCCTTTTTGCCTTAATAGGGGTTTAAAAGTGGGGATAAAATCACCACTTTGCAATGTCGATAAGCGAGATCTAATCGTAAGCTTATGTCCGTGAGGTGATCTGCTTACTCCGCTTACAGTATAACTTGAATGTCATATCACTTTACTTGACACCTATGGCATACTGATTCTTTTTCTCTCATTTAGGCTTCAATGGATAAAATCGAAATTCGCGGTGCTCGCACCCACAACTTGAAAAACATCGATTTAACACTGCCACGAGACAAACTGGTGGTGATAACCGGCCTTTCTGGCTCGGGTAAATCGTCTCTTGCATTCGACACGCTTTATGCAGAAGGCCAGCGTCGTTACGTTGAGTCTTTGTCTGCCTATGCTCGTCAGTTTCTATCTATGATGGAAAAACCAGATGTTGATCATATTGAGGGTTTATCACCAGCAATATCCATTGAGCAGAAATCAACATCGCATAACCCTCGTTCAACGGTGGGTACCATCACTGAAATATACGACTATCTGCGTTTGATGTTCGCGCGAGTGGGCACGCCACGCTGTCCAGACCACGATGTGCCGCTAGATGCACAAACGGTCAGCCAAATGGTCGATAAAGTGTTAGCGATGCCCGAGGGCAGTAAGTTAATGCTGCTAGCGCCTATTGTTAAAGAGCGTAAAGGCGAGCACGTTAAGACGCTGCAAAACCTGTCTGCTCAAGGCTTTATTCGCGCGCGTATCGACGGTGAAGTGTGTGACCTGTCTGATCCGCCGCCTCTCGATTTGCACAAGAAGCACACCATTGAAGTTGTGGTTGACCGCTTTAAAGTGCGCGATGACATGGCGCTGCGTTTAGCTGAATCGTTCGAGACGGCGCTGAGCCTTGCTGGCGGTAACGCGGTTGTGGCTGATATGGACGATAAAGACGCAGAAGAAATTGTATTTTCTGCCAACTTCGCCTGTCCACACTGCGGTTACAGCATTAGTGAACTTGAACCTCGTCTGTTTTCATTTAATAACCCAGCGGGTGCATGCCCAACTTGTGACGGGCTAGGTACAAGACAGTTTTTTGACCCAGCACGCGTAGTCGGCAATACCGAATTAAGTTTGTCTGGCGGCGCTATTCGCGGATGGGACAAGCGCAGCTATTACTACTTCCAAATGCTACAGGCAGTAGCAGACCATTATAAATTTAGCCTTACCGCACCATTTGAAGAGCTCGATAAAAAGCACCAGGACATTGTGCTTTATGGGTCTAAGGGCAAGTCGTTGTCGTTTAAGTACATAAACGAGCGTGGCGACGTGATGGAGCGCAAGCATCCATTTGAAGGCATTATCCCTAATATGGAGCGCCGCTATCGCGAGACCGAGTCGAACTCGGTGCGTGAAGAGTTAGCAAAATATTTAAGCCAGCAGCACTGCAGTAGCTGTAACGGCACCCGTCTGCGCGTTGAAGCACGTAATGTATTTATACAAGACACCAACCTGCCTGCCATTGCTGACATGTCAATTGCCGACGCGTATGGCTTTTTCGAGACACTCAACCTTGAAGGCCAACGCGCTCAGATAGCTGAAAAGATTTTGAAAGAAATCATGGACCGCTTGCGCTTCTTGGTAAACGTAGGTCTTAACTATCTTTCTATGTCGCGCAGCGCCGATACCCTGTCAGGGGGTGAAGCTCAGCGTATTCGACTGGCAAGTCAAATTGGCGCAGGCTTAGTGGGCGTTATGTACGTGCTGGATGAACCCTCTATCGGTCTTCATCAACGGGATAACGAACGCTTACTTGGCACGCTTACGCACTTGCGCGACCTGGGTAACACCGTACTAGTTGTAGAGCACGACGAAGATGCCATTCGCGAAGCCGATTACATTGTAGATATTGGCCCAGGTGCAGGTGTGCATGGCGGTGAGATTATTGCCGAAGGCTCACTGGAAGACATTAAAAACAGTGAACACTCACTTACTGGAAAGTACTTATCTGGCAGAGAGAAAATAGATATCCCTGCAACACGTACACCGGTGAAAGACGACAAGTGGCTAGAGCTTTTAGGCGCAACCGGTAACAACTTGAAGTCTGTTGATTTACGTATACCTACCGGTGTAATGACCTGTGTAACCGGTGTATCGGGCTCGGGTAAATCAACGCTGATTAATGACACTTTCTACAAAATAGCGCAGCGCGAGCTGAACAAGGCGACTACTTCTGAACCAGCGCCGCATAAGTCGATGACAGGATTAGACCAGCTAGATAAAGTGGTCGATATTGACCAAAGCCCTATCGGCAGAACCCCGCGCTCTAACCCAGCGACTTACGCTGGCATTTTCACACCTATTCGTGAAATGTTCGCCGGCACTCAAGAGTCGCGTTCACGGGGTTACAAGCCTGGCCGCTTTAGCTTTAACGTGAAAGGCGGTCGCTGTGAGGCGTGTCAGGGTGACGGCGTAATTAAAGTGGAAATGCACTTTTTGCCAGACGTATATGTGCCTTGTGACGTGTGTCAGGGCAAACGCTATAACCGTGAAACCCTAGAGATAAAGTACAAAGATAAGAACATTCACGAAGTATTAGAAATGACGGTGGAGGATGCCCGTCAGTTCTTCGATGCTATTCCGGCTATTTCACGTAAATTGCAGACCCTTATGGACGTGGGCTTGTCTTATATTCGACTAGGTCAAGCAGCCACTACGTTATCGGGTGGTGAAGCACAGCGCGTGAAATTGGCGAAAGAGTTGTCAAAAAGAGACACTGGGCAAACACTCTATATCTTGGATGAGCCAACCACCGGGTTGCATTTCCACGATATTAAACAGTTATTAGCCGTTCTTCACAGACTACGCGATCACGGTAATACCGTTGTGGTTATTGAGCATAACCTAGATGTGATTAAAACCGCAGACTGGATTGTTGACCTTGGACCCGAAGGTGGATCCGGAGGTGGCCAGATTATTGCAGAGGGAACACCTGAGCATGTGGCACAACAAGAAGTTTCACATACAGGTCGATTCCTGAAACCCATGCTCACACAAGCTTGAGCCGGTAACGAAGTAAATCCGTTAGCGTAAAGCGCACCCGTTTTTTATTTTGCTGCTGTGTAATTTACACAGCAGCTTGTAAGAAGTGCGCGTTGACGTTTATTTACACGTTTATCCATGCTGGTCAGAGCTTGTATTGGCAAATCATACGTTACGATGATTTTTGTGTATTTTTGCAGTAAGAATTGCTGGAGCGACAACTAATGAACCAAACGCCGCCATTAGCCTTAGTGAAAACATGGTATCACCTACTGTCATCATCAGAAGACAATGATGTGAAAGCACGCGCACAAGAAATGCTGTTAAAAGCCTTCGAGTCGCCTGAGGCCATCGCGATTTATCTAAAAGAACACAATATCCTTAAGCACTGATCAAAAAAGCCTTAGCGTAGTAAAGGCTACTACGCTAAGGCTTAGTGTTTTTCATACCGGAAAAAGAATAGAAAAGGTTAAGCGTGTTTCGCCGCTTGAATAGCTAATCCTTCGCACACCGAGTTGAACGCATCATTTTCTAAGCGTGGTAGCCCAGTAAGCAGGTTTTCATACAGCGCATCCACGACGATTGGCGATAAACTCATACCACCTGTGATCATCACCACTTCTGGCTTTTCACTGCTATTTTCCAAGCATTCCACCACTAGCGCTTTCACTTTATCAAGCCAAGGTTTTAACGCCTTTTTGAGCGAGTCTTGCGAAATCTCCACGTCAAAATCATCTTCGATATAGTGCAGCGGCAAGGTAATGTTCTGCTTACTCGACAGTAGTTCCTTGGCTAATCGAGCCGAGTTCACCACGCGGGCAGACAACTTTTTCTCCTGAACAATAAGCAAGCGTTCTAATTGGGCTGGCTCTTTAATCACAGACATGGTTTGAGAAATATCTAACCCGTAATCGTCAGAGAAAAAGCGGGTGAGTGCAGGAATGTTATCAACCGCGCACATATCAGAGAAGTACGTAGGAGGAACAGGAAGCCCGTTAATCATCTTAAGGCCCATTCCCATTTCTGGGGCAATAGCCTTTAGCACCAAGCTTTTGTCGCAATCCATGCCGCCTAAACGCCTGCCTGTTACCGACAGAACATCCTCTTTGCGATCAAGCTGATTTGAACGCTCTGGGGAAAGCTTAATACAGCAAATATCCGTGGTCCCCCCACCAATATCGACAATCA
Organism: Alteromonas sp. BZK5; assembly: GCF_014349115.1. NCBI lineage: Bacteria > Pseudomonadati > Pseudomonadota > Gammaproteobacteria > Alteromonadales > Alteromonadaceae > Alteromonas > Alteromonas sp. BZK5. The sequence continues at coordinate 7,776 of NZ_JACSOE010000014.1, forward strand.
ACGTAGTGGTATCCCTTGGTAGGGTTTGCTCAATTTTGTACGCCGCTGCGATAGGTTCATCTAGGAAATTAACCCCTAAGAACCCAGCTTTCGTCGCCGCTTCAGTCATTATTTGAATGGCTTGCGCGTTCCCCTCTTCACCGCGGGTGCCGTGAAACTTAACAGGACGGCCAATGACTGCATTATTAACAGCCTTGCCTAGCTGTTGCTCTACACACTGTTTAAAGTACGCCAGCTGCTTAGCAATAATACCGATGAATGCTTGTTTTTGGTCACCGTCTAGCGAGGCGCCTAGAAAGTTCTTAGGTGAATAAATTAGACGGCCTTTATCAGGCATTTTAAGAAAGCGCCTAAACCCTTCTTCACCAAACGCAAACTTGCCGTGCTCTACTAAGCGCAGCAAAGGGATTTCGTCTAGCGACATGGCATGCATCAATTGTGCAATAGCTTTACGCTGTAATGCAGGCTTGTTGTGCAAATCACCGCGCAGCGAGTCGATACGGTCGCTATACATCGCCTGTTCTTTTGGATCTTTTGCCGAATAATAGCCGTCCTTCGCCTTATCTATTTGCTCACTGATAACGCGCTGTAACTGCGCCACTTTCGCTTCGACCATGGCATCAGGAGGCGGCGGCAGTTCATCTTCAAAATAGATGAACACCGAAGAACGGATTTTATTGCCCTTCTTATCTAACGGGTCGAGTTTGATGTGCTGATGGGCCGTTCCATCAAAATACACAACCTCAGAATTTGATGTACCGTAGTCAATCCCAATCGCAGTCATAGTATGTTCGCTCAAAAAGTTAGAAGCGGATTGTAAGTAAATACGAAAGTGCTTTCTAGCTTTGTATGTAATTGAGCTATATTGCTTTTAACAGAGCTATTGCAGCATTTAATTCTGAGTCACTGGCTGTATGCCCGTCCCAAGATACCGCCTGGGGCACAAAGTCCTCTCGATATGAGCCGTTCACATGGTAAAGACGTTCAAAACCCAGCTCTAAAGTTATGGTCGAATCAGGTAGTTGAAATTGATTTATTCCGCCAAGCAAATCAGCCATGGGTGTGCCGATTACCGCCTTTGCACCAATGGCATCAAAGCCAATAGCCATACCTTCTCCCATACTGCCGGTCCAATGACCAACGAGTACCACTACTGGCTTACTGTAATAAGGTAATGAAGGGGTAACATAGGCCAAGTGTAGCTCTGCTTCTTGGTAGGGTTTTCCCGCATTTTGAATTTTGTAACCTTGATATGCGGTTTTGGCATTTACAAAGTGCCCCAAGATAGGCTCAGCTACACCAGTGTTTCCCCCGCTCGGCGTATTACGCAGGTCAATCACTAACCCCTGTGTTGATTCAAGTGACTCAAGAGCTTCTTTGAACGCACGAACGGTTTCAGAATTACCTAGATTATTATTAAAGCGGATGTACCCGATTCCCTCTTTCTGCTTAACTACCAGAGGAGCTTTTGTTCGAAGTAGATTAATAGCTTCGTAACTAGCTGCTAATTGCACGCGTTTGGCATCATCAAAATCAGACGCCACTTCAATGTATCTTTCTTGATTGCGACGCCCACCTAAAGCCACATTAACCGCCCACGTTTTATGTGCGTCAGTAAGCGGTAGCGATGTGTTTCCAAAAACGCGTTGTATTGCGGCTTCTGTAGACTCGCCGTCAATACCTACAATCATGTCACCTAAGGCTAACTGGCTTTTGGCAGCAGCACTGCCCGCTTTAATACGTGTTATAACAAAATCATCGCCTTGCTTTTCCACCCAAATATCAGACCCCGTTGGCGTGACGCTGTAGTCCTCTTCGTTGAGCGGTGATACGTTAAAATGCGGGTCGATAAAAAACTGCTTCACCACCTGCAATACGTCGACAAACTCCTCTTGCGTTGTCGCGTTTATTGCAAGGGGTTGGTAATACGCTTTTAAAGCTTCCCAGTCGGTAGGTGCCGTATCTAAGTATGCATAGTTATCTTCAACAGTTTGAACAAAGGCTTGCCAGCTTTCTTTCGTATTGAAACCCTGGCTTTGTGCGCAGCTGCTTAGCGGAAGAAGTAGTGACAACAATAAAATAATTCGATAAATCATAATGCTCCCTATTATGAATTGGAATGATGAGGAAATTGTTCATTTAAGCGCGTAAGAAGCGATTGTTTTTTTAGCGCCTGCTCCATGCTTTTGAGAGAGGCTTCAAGATTGACCTCTATCTCTTCCCAAAGGGCATCATATACGTCTTCAAATTCTTGCATTATCGTCACTATCTGCGCCGCCTCGGCCTTTGCTTTAGGCGCAATATCGTACACGCGCTTTCGCGAGTCTCGTTCATCGGGCACAGAAACAAAAAAGCCGTCTGCAACACTTTGCTTCAACCGACTTTCAATAAGTTGACGTGAAAGACCAATGTGACTTGCTAGCTCAGTTGACGAAAGAGGCCCTTGAGTATGAATCGCCAGTACCAGAGAAATACGATTTGCAGGCAGACTAATATTAAGCGCTTCAAATACCTCTTGGCCTTGAGTTGCAATAAGCTCGCTAGCACGCAAAAGTATTGCGCCAAACTGAGGGCTTCTAATCATAAATAGGCACCTTGTGATTTTTCTCAAACTCATTTATGCAAATATTTGCGCAAAAATTTGCATAAATCAACTTATTTTTGAATGTGTATGTTTTGGTTAGGTGTTAAAAATGTTTTCCAACCGGATCAATTACTGTTTGATAAATGACTGAAATAGCTGCGGCATAATGCTAGAGTGAAAGTTAAATAAACAACGAACCCTACTAAAAAAATATGAGCCATTCAGTACCATTAGTTACGTCATTCGACGTACGTTTTTGTGAAACAGATGCCTTACAGCATGTAAGTAACACAGCATTAGTCGCTTGGTTTGAAGCAGCCAGAGAGCCTATTTTCAGAATGTTTACCCCTGAACTAGACTTACAAAATTGGCCGCTAATTTTAGCCAGCTACAAAGTCGATTTTTTAGCTCAAATTTTTTATGGCAAACCTGTGACGGTTAAAACTTACGTTAGCCGGCTAGGCAACAGTGCATTCGACGTGTTTCAAGAGTTATGGCAAGACGATAAGCTGTGCTCAACAGGCATCACCACCATGGTACATTTTGACTATAAAACACAGCGCTCTGCGCCTATCCCAGATAAAGTGAAATCAGAACTACAGTCTCACTTTAAAGAAGTACCAACTCAGTAATAAAGCGCAGTACGAGGTATCCATGAGCGATTTAATTGAAGTTATTGATGATGTGTTACCACCAGAGCTGTGCAAACAACTCATGGAACGCTTTGAAAGCAGCCCTAATTTGTCTCAAGGCCGCACCGGTGGTGGCGTCGACTTAGATAAAAAGCGCAGCATGGATGTATCGATAAGCCGCAACCCGGAATTTAAAGACTTATTTCAGCAAGTGATGCAGCACACCGGGCAGCAGCTGGTTGCCTATATTGAAAAATACTATTTTGCGCTTGTTGGGCCTATTGGCTTGACCGTACGCCATCCCAAAACTGGTGAACCGGTAAAAGTAACAGGTGAAAATTTTGATGAAGTGGGCAAACCCAATTTGGCGAATTTGGTGAATTACCTGTTTCGGGTCGGCGATGTAAATGCACAGCGCTACACCGCGGGCAATGGTGGCTACCCGTACTGGCATTCAGAAGTCTATCCACAGCTTCAACATAACGATGCACTGCACCGCGTGTTGCTGTTTATGTACTACTTAAACGATGTGGAAGAAGGCGGCGAGACGGAATTTTATTATCAAAACCGTGCGGTTAAGCCTAAAGCAGGCAGAATGGTGATTGCGCCAGCCTATTTTACTCACACGCATCGCGGCCAAATTCCAAAAAGTAACGACAAGTACATTTTAACGTCTTGGCTTCTGTTTAACCGCGCTGAACAGATTTATACGCAGGGCTAGCTTAACGATAACTTCGTGATGATGTGCTCTAGCTCGCTGTACTCATTTTTGTCGATAGGTAAGAAGGGTGCAGGTAAGCTAGGCGTTTCACAATAGCCCAAAATTTCTGCCGCGGCTGCAACCACACGCAAGCCGCCGCCATTGCGCGCAAACATGCTCCATATTCCGCTTAACGCTTGTGACTGAGCCTGTGCATCAACAGCATTACCAGACTGAGCGGCGTCGATAATACGCATTACGGTTCGCGGGAATATTCCCCCTATAACGGAAAGCCAAAGGTCACAACCTTCACTCATTCCTGCTGCGCCAAAACTATCACCACTCACGCCTATAGCAATGTGTGCAGGCATTATCTCTCGTAATGATGCTAATCGGCGAGCGCCTTCGCTATTGCTTGCTCCAGAGGGGGAGATATCCTTGCTCGAACTATTATCCATTGCGCTTTTGGCAAATGGAGTTCCGGGTATTTTAATCGCTCCGATATTCGGTAATTTTCCAATACGGCGGTATAAATCATCGCTGAAGGTAAAATTAGTCACACGAGGATTTTCGTAAACGCAGATAGGCACAGATACCTCGTGACTCACGGCCTCATATAGGCCAAACACTTCTTCTTCGTTAAGCACTTGATAGGAAACGGGTGCTAACAGCACAGCATTAACACCTGCTTGCTGCACAGCTTCAACGTTTTTTAGCACGTCATAGGTACGAAGCGCCCCAACGCCTGCCATAACAGGAATGCCATTTGCGTGGTCAACGGCGAGCTTTGCTACGTCGTACTTTTCCTCTCGCGTTAGATAAGGATACAGCCCAGTTGAACCTATCGCGCAAATTGAATCTACATTCGCCGAAGCCAAATTATCAACAAGCCCTTTAAACGCTTTGTAATCAATAGCTTCTTGTTTAAAGGGGGTAATGGGAAACGCTGATAAACCTGTAAACACCTGATATCCTTTTTAAACGTTTTATGCTTAAAACCCTTCTACGGCTTCGCCTTTTAATCGGTAACCAACAGACGCGATATCGCCTTTCCAACCGTCAGTCGATAATTCGCCGGTTACCCAGATCGCGTCGTAAATATTATCTATGCGCACACCTTCTTCAAATTTTACGTACACTATTTGATTAGACGGCGGCGGTGGTACGTGAATACAGGCTCCGAAATATGGAACAAGTAAAAACTCGGTGGTTAGCTCTGCCGTACCTTCTAGCGGCACAACAAAACCCGGGATTTTCACCCGTTTACCATCAAAGGTATCGACAGTCGGCGCGTCAGGCTGAAGCTGACTCATCTCACCATTGTGCTGAACAGCAGGCGGCGCGAGTTCGTTAAAGCCTTCAGGCACTAGGTCTTCCCAGTATACTTCAATGGGAGTCTCATCTGCCAAAGAGTTGAAGGACACAACCATCATTAATACAGCAAATAATGAGGTTACGGTTTGTTTCAGGTTGTACATACTGGTCTCTTTCAGGTATCTGTTAAGCTTTCTGTTGTGGTGCCTAGTTTTAGTTATCCATCTTCACTTTTAGACCACATACAAAAAGGGCTGGTATTACACCAGCCCTTTGTATCATCAATTTTAAGCAGCGTGAATTATTCTGCTTCGAAACGCGCGATGCTTGCGGTAATTTCTTCTTTTGCAGCGGCAGCGTTTGCCCAACCGTCAATCTTCACCCATTTGCCTTCTTCAAGATCTTTATAGTGCTCGAAGAAATGCTCAATTTGCTTAAGAAGAAGCGGAGGTACGTCTGCAATTTCTTTAACGTCACGGTAAATAGTAGAAAGCTTGTCTACAGGTACCGCTAGTACTTTTGCATCTTTACCAGACTCGTCAGTCATGTTTAGTACGCCAACTGGACGACACTTAATGACAGAACCCGCAAGTAGTGGGAACGGTGTCATTACTAGAACGTCAACTGGGTCACCGTCTTCTGACAATGTGTTGTTAACGTAACCGTAGTTAGTTGGGTAGTGCATGCAAGTTGCCATGAAACGGTCAACAAATAGTGCACCTGTGTCTTTGTCTACTTCGTACTTCACCGGGTCAGCGTGTGCTGGAATTTCGATGATCACATTCACTTCGTCTGGTACATTTTTACCAGCAGAAATAGCACTCAAGCTCATTCTTTGGTCCTTTCAATGATGTATAAGAAATTTTGGGTTAAGTATACGGTGACAGCAGCAAAATAAAAACGCTTTACGACCCATGTCGTACTAATCTCTTTATTTTTCGTTAAATTTTGCTGCTTTTTAAAAACCAAATGGCCCATCAGGGCCATTTTTTTGCTATTTCGCGTTGTCGTTGTAGCTTAAGCACATATCAACTTCGTCTTTAGAGCCGATAATGCACGGTACACGTTGGTGAATTTCTTCAGGCATCACCTCTAGAATTCGGCCCGTGCCCGTTTCCGCTTTTCCACCTGCTTGCTCCATTAAGAATGCCATCGGGTTGGCTTCGTAAAGCAAACGCAATTTACCTGGCTTTGACGGGTCTCTGTTGTCGAATGGGTACATGAAGATACCACCACGACAAAGCAAACGATGAATATCACCCACCATTGCCGCTACCCAGCGCATGTTAAAGTTTTTGCCTCTAGGGCCATCTTTACCTGCAAGAAGATCGGCAATGTATGCCTGCATTGCCGGTTCCCAGTGACGTTGATTCGACGCGTTAATCGAGAACTCTGACGTTTGCTCTGGCACTTGAATATTCGGGTGGGTAAGCAGGAAACCACCGTGGGTTTTATCAAGAGTATAAATATGCGTGCCGCGACCTGTGGTCAACGCTAGCATTGTAGACGGGCCATATAGTACATATCCCGCTGCAACCATCTGTGTACCAGGTTGCAAGAAAGCTGACGGATCGTCTGGCTCCATCCACTGAGGCGCATGAGCAATTGAGAATATAGTACCGATTAAACTGTTAATTTCAGTGTTTGACGAGCCATCAAGTGGGTCGAAGCTCACTAAGTACTTACCTTCTGGATTGCATGGAACTACGTCGTCTTCTTCTTCAGACGAAATGGCTTTAACGTAGCCAGATTCCCTTAGCGTGTCTTTTAAAATGTGGTTAGAGATAACGTCGAGCTTTTTCTGTGTTTCGCCCTGTACGTTTTCTGAAAGGGTTGAACCGAGCACGCCAGCAAGTGCGCCTTGACTCACGCGGAAAGAAATTTCTTTACAGCCCGCTAGCAGTGTACGAATGAGTAAGATTAACTCAAGCGGTGCACCGTCTTGTTGCAATTGGGAATTTAAACGTTTCATTGAATGTAAGCCTTTTTTTCGTGTGTAGGGTGTTGCGCTTGCAGTCGCTCAGCTTTCCTTACCGGCGTTTGTCTGAAGCACACACAGGTTTTAAACCTGTGGTTAGATTGTAACCGTGTTCTTGGGTAAGTGGAACACGCCCGTAAAATGTCATACACACACCATACCAGTTTGCTCATACTGGATTCTTCGGGGTTTCGCGTATTACAACGGCTTAGCGCATTTATTGAATGGTTAAAATTGAATTATCTATAGGCCACAGGGTTCTGATACAGTACCCCAATAACATGATAATTCATTGAGAATGCGCTATGCATGTACATATTTTAGGCATTTGTGGAAGTTTTATGGGTGGCATAGCTGCCATTGCCAAATCACTTGGCCACAAAGTAACAGGGTCTGATAAAAACGTTTATCCCCCTATGAGCACCCAGCTTGAAGCATTAGGCATTGAGTTGACCGAAGGTTATTGCGAAAGTCAGTTTGACCCAGTACCAGACATGGTGGTGATTGGTAACGCTATGTCGCGCGGTAACCCCGCCGTCGAATACGTGTTAAATAGAAATCTTCCTTATACCAGTGGCCCACAATGGTTGCTTGATAACTTACTAAAAGATCGTTGGGTAATTGGGTTATCAGGTACCCACGGTAAAACAACCACCAGCAGTATGGTTGCGTGGATTTTAGAACACGCTGGTCTTAACCCTGGTTATTTGATTGGCGGCGTTCCGGAGAACTTTGGCGTATCGGCTCGCGTGGGTGAAAGCCCCTTTTTCGTCATTGAAGCTGACGAATACGACAGCGCATTTTTCGATAAACGTTCTAAGTTCGTACACTATCGCCCAAAAACTTTGGTTATTAACAACCTTGAGTTTGACCATGCGGATATTTTTGCTGACCTTGGGGCTATTCAAACCCAATTTCACCATTTGGTTCGCATGGTGCCAGAAAACGGGCTTATTCTTACACCAAACGGTACACCAGCCATTGAGGATATGCTCAAGAAAGGTTGCTGGTCTTCTCGCCAGTCGCTAGGTAAGGAGTGGCACGCCGAACTATTAAAGAAAGACGGCAGTGAATTCAATGTATTACATAACGGCGTTATAGCTGGAACGGTAACCTGGGCTCTGGTTGGTCAACACAATGTGGACAATGCTTTAATGGCCATAGCTGCCGCCCACCATGCAGGTGTTACCTTACCTGATGCCATAGACGCCTTATCATTTTTTAAGAATGTTAAGCGTCGCATGGAAGTAAAGGGTGAAGTAAACAACATCACCCTTTACGACGACTTTGCACACCACCCTACTGCAATTGCGACTACACTTGATGGACTGCGCAAGAAAGTGGGTAATGCCCGTATTCTGGCTGTGCTAGAGCCGCGCTCTAACACGATGAAAATGGGCGTGCACAAAGATACGCTGGCAAATTCGTGGCAGAAAGCCGATGAGGTTTACCTTTATGAACCTGAAGGCATGGACTGGTCGTTAGTCGATTCGGTAGCGCACAGCAATGCGCCTACGCACTGCTTCAGAGATGTAGAGAAGATCGTTCAAGGCATTTGCAACGTAGCACAACCGGGCGATCATATTCTTGTAATGAGTAACGGCGGTTTCGAAGGCATTCATGGCCGAATACTCGACGCTCTGAAAATGAAGTCCAAACTGTAAAAAAGACAGAATAATATGAAGTGTTATCCGATAGACAAGCGCGATGCTTGTCATCTACAGAGGCTATACAATGAAACATGACAAGCAAGTCACACTTGCTATCACAGGCGCATCTGGCGCGCCTTATGCACTTACACTATTGAAATCGCTAGTTAACGCCGATTACCAGGTGTATGTCTTAATCTCTTCCGCTGCCAAAGTGGTGTTTGCCACCGAAGAGAATGTGAAGATACCCGGGCGCCCCGAAGACGCAGCCGCGTTTTTTACCGAGCATTGCAATGCAAAGCCTGACCAAATCAAAGTATTTGGTAAAGAAGAATGGTTTTCACCGGTAGCATCTGGCTCAGCAGCCCCTGCGAAAATGGTGGTTTGCCCGTGTTCAACAGGCACCCTATCGGCTATAAGTATTGGCGCTAGCGACAACCTTATTGAGCGTGCAGCTGATGTTGTTCTAAAAGAGCGTGGACAACTTATTTTGGTGCCTCGTGAAATGCCACTTTCTTCTATTCATTTAGAAAATATGCTCAAGCTTTCGCAAATGGGTGCTACCATTATGCCCGCAGCGCCAGGCTTTTATCACAACCCAAAAACTATCGATGACCTGGTAGATTTTGTGGTGGCGCGCATACTAGATCACCTAGGTATTGAGCAGTCTCTTGTCGCAAGATGGGGCTACCAGTCTTCCAAACATTCTGAGGATTAACCATGTTCGCGTTTGCAAACAGGATTTGCGCAGTTGCGCTGAGCACGCTATTTACATTGTGCATTTCATCACCCGCTTTCGGCTGGGGACAAACCGGCCACCGAGTGACTGGCGCTATTGCCGAGCAGTATCTAAGCCCACTTTCTCAGGCGGCGCTTATGGAATTACTACCTCATGGTTCATTAGCTGAAGCCTCGACCCATGCTGACGAAATGCGTTCTGACCCCAGCGAATTTTGGCAGAAAACCGCTAGTCCTTGGCACTATGTGTCTGTGCCTGCGGGTAAAACCTATGAAGAAGTGGGTGCCCCCAAACAAGGTGATGCGGTTACCGCGTTAAAGCAGTTTACTGAAACCTTGAAAAGCGACACGGCCACCATTGATGAAAAGCGCCTGGCACTTCAGTTTATTGTGCATATTATTGGCGATCTCCATCAACCACTTCATGCCGGAAATGGTACTGATCGTGGCGGTAATGATGTAAAGGTGCGCTTCTTCTGGCAAGACTCTAACCTACACCGCGTGTGGGACTCGCAAATGCTAGATCAGCGCGATCTGTCTTATTCAGAGTGGACGTCTTGGTTAACGCAAGCCATTACTGCTAAAGATATTCGCAGTTGGGCAACCACTGACCCTATGGTGTGGATTGAAGAAAGCACCGCTATTCGCGATACCATTTATCCTGATGACGCAAACAACATGAGCTATGACTACTTATACAACCACCTGCCTACTGCTAAAAAGCGTTTGCAGATGGCGGGAATTCGCATTGCCTTGTATCTAAACCAAGTGTTTGATGAAGCAAACAAGTAGCTTCACACCCGGTGTGTCAACGCTGAGCGCACTTGAATCGTTTTACACGCAAATAGAAATACAAACGGAGGCACAAAGCCTCCGTTTTTTATTTCTTTGTTTTCAAAGCAGTTAGCGTCTGCTTGCCGATGATTTAGTCTAAATCTAACGGCTCAGGTGAAAGAATAACGCCTGTGCTATCGGCGTATAGATGATCTTCTGGTAAAAACGTAACGCCACCAAAATTAACCGGCACGTCTACCTCACCAATACTTTCACACTCAGCATTTACTGGAATGGCGGCCACCGCCAATACACCGATATCTAATTCGGCAAGACTATCTACCTCTCGCACGCTGCCGTAAATCACAACCCCTTCCCAATCGTTATCGATTGCAATTTGAGCAGAGGATGCATCAAACAGTGCACGACGGCTAGAGCCACCGCCATCAATAAGCAGAACTTTCCCTGCGCCAGGTTGCGCAAGTACGCGGTCTACTAGACCTCTGTCTTCAAAGCATTTAATCGTGGTTATTTCACCACCGAAAGAATACCGGCCACCAAAGCTCGCGAAAATTGGATCTACCACGTCTACGCTATCAGCAAATAAATCGCATAATTCAGATGTGTTGTATTCCATCGTTCTGCCTTACTAAAATTGAGAAGACTAAAATTAAGTGAAAAATAAAGCGCTGTTTACGCTTCTAAATCTAGCATAGCATTAAATGTGGTAATGCAAACGTTTGATTTCACGCCTTTCGTCGAATTTTTTACTTTTTTTAGACCCAACAGACTTTGCCCTAATCTATCTCACATGAGCACATATTTTGCTTAGTTTTTATCTTTTACAGCCATTCCCAATATCTGTCTGCCAAGGCAAACGAAAAAACGACACACGCTGTCAAAAAAGTTTCTTTTTTTCGTCACCCACTGGTCACAGATGAACTTTAGCCTGTGCAGTAATTAACCGATAGGGGACAAGGCGATGTTGATGAAATCCTTGACCAAATACGATACTGACTTGTTTTATCGCCTGTACAAACTGACGCAAAAAAGAGACTGCCGTAGCATTATTTGGCTATCGAAAACTGGCGACGGATACTTATACCTGGTTATCGGTGCACTGCTTTGGGCATTTGAACCCGAACACGGCGAGCTTTTCCTCTACACAGCGCTGATGGCTTATGCGTTGGAATTACCCATATATGTGCTGCTTAAGAAAATGTTCAAGCGCCCTCGCCCTTGCGATTTTCTAATGAATTTAACAGCACATGTCACACCTTCAGATAAATTTTCACTTCCTTCTGGTCACACTGCGGCAGCTACATTAATGGCGAGCATCGTGGCCCATTATTATCCTTCTTTCGCGGTATTAGCTTATAGTTGGGCCGCTTTAATTGGTCTTTCACGTGTGCTGTTGGGCGTACATTATCCATCAGACGTGATCGCTGGCACGCTTCTAGGCGTTACTATAGCAACATTGAGTATTTCTATTCTGGGGTAGCATGAGATTATTGTATGGTGTGCAAGGCACCGGCAACGGCCATATCGCCCGAGCTAGAATAATGGCGGCAGCGCTTGCTGAGCGTGACGACGTCAGCGTTGACTTCGTATTTACAGGTCGCCCGCCTGAAAAGTATTTCGACATGGAAATATTCGGAGATTACCGAACCTTTACCGGCCTGAGTTTTATGACAAAAGGGGGACGAATTGATAAATGGGAAACTGTTAAAAACGCAAACGTGAGCCAGTTTATAAAAGACGTGAAAGCGTTTGATACCCGCAATTACGATTTGCTTGTTAATGACTTTGAGCCTATTACTGCATGGGCTGCCAAACAACAAGGCCTGCCCTCTATATCTATTAGTCACCAAGCCGCGTTTGCCTACGATGTACCTAAAAGTGGCGCTACTATTTTCGATACCCTACTAATGAAAATTTTCGCACCTACCGAGCTTAAATTAGGTGTGCATTGGTATCACTTCAATCAACCTATCATTCCGCCATTTGTTGCAGAAAAACCGGAATTGTCTTCAAGCAACAGCCATGTTTTGGTTTATTTGCCTTTTGAAGATATCGAAGACATTCAACAAATGCTCGAGCCGCTCAGCGACCAGGTATTTAAGTGTTTTCATCCCAACATTGTTGAAGCCACAGAAGCTGGACATATTCAATGGTACCCAACCTCTAAAAAGCACTTTCAAAAAGCGTTGCAGCATGCCAGCGGCGTAATAGCAAACGGCGGGTTTGAACTTTCAAGTGAAGCGCTACAGTTAGGTAAGAAGCTACTGATTAAGCCTCTGCATGGCCAATTTGAGCAGTTATCGAATGCGCTCACGCTAAACCAACTCGATTTGTGTCAAACCCTGTTTCAACTCGACACTGACATAGTTGAGGAGTGGCTTGAAGCCCCTGATAACGAAGCTATTTCCTTTCCAGACAATCCAAATATCCTTATAGATTGGCTTAAAAATAAAGACTTTTCCGACACCCAAACCCTATGTGATGCCCTGTGGAAAAACGTTCGATACGGCGATAAAACACAAGAACGATTATTGGCTCTTGCAATTTAACACCGCAATGCGATGATAGCGGCATTTGTCGTATTCTTCGCGGGATTTTTCGTGCTTAAAAAGTCAGTTGTTTTCTTGCTAACACTCACAGCATTATGTGGCTGTGGTTACAAAGGGGCGCTCTACATTCCTGAGGCGCCTGCACAAAACACGTCTGCTGAACCAGCGTCTTCTGAAAATGCAGTAACCGGCGCTGACTCTGCCACCAATAACACTTCACCCGCAACTACTTCTGGAGAGCTGAACTAGTGGATTATTTCGCCTACAGCCAAGGTCAGCTGCATGCTGAACAAGTGGCTGTTTCTGATATTGCAGCCCAGCATGGCACGCCGGTTTATATTTATTCACGCGCTACATTAGAGCGTCACTGGCACGCGTTTAATGATGCTATTGGTGAGCATCCTCATCTTGTTTGTTATGCGGTAAAAGCGAATTCAAACATTGGTGTATTAAGCGTTCTTGCTAAACTTGGCTCAGGCTTTGACATTGTTTCAGCAGGCGAATTAGCTCGCGTAATCGAAGCCGGTGGCGATACAAGTAAGGTTGTATTTTCAGGCGTAGGTAAAAAGCACGACGAAATCCGTTTCGCCTTAGAACAAGGCATTATGTGTTTCAATGTAGAATCGGAGCCTGAACTTCACCGCATTAATCAGGTTGCGGGCGAAATGGGCGTAAAAGCCCCTATTTCACTGCGCATAAACCCGGATGTGGATGCCAAAACTCACCCTTATATTTCTACGGGTTTGAAGGCGAACAAATTCGGTATTGCCCGTGAACGTGCACTGGCCACCTATGAATTAGCCGCATCGCTACCTCATTTAAATGTAGTTGGTATGGACTGCCATATCGGCTCACAGCTCACTGAAATTGGCCCATTTGTAGACGCGCTTGAGCGCCTGCTTCTGCTTATCGATGAATTAGCCCAGCGCAACATTATCATTGAGCATTTAGATGTGGGCGGTGGTCTTGGCGTTACTTATAATAACGAGCAGCCACCTCACCCTAAAGCCTATGCACAAGCTATGGCTGAAAAGATGGTAGGTCGTGAAAACCTGAAGCTAATTCTTGAGCCAGGTCGCGCCATTGCAGCCAACGCAGGTATTTTGGTGACCGAAGTTGAATTCATCAAAGAAGGTGAAGAAAAGAGCTTCGCGATTGTCGACGCTGCCATGAACGATTTGTTGCGCCCAGCGCTTTACTCAGCCTGGCAAAAAATAATTCCTGTAAAAGAGGAAGCTACAGCAACCCCACGTATTTATGATGTTGTAGGGCCGGTTTGCGAGACTGGCGATTTTATAGGTAAAGATCGCGAATTAGCTATTGAACCCACTGACTTACTTGCGGTTCGCAGCGCTGGTGCCTATGGTTTCGTTATGGCGTCGAATTACAATAGCCGCTGTCGTCCTGCTGAAATTATGGTAGACGGCGACAAAGCAATTGTTGTTCGCGAGCGAGAAAAACAAAAAGATCTCTGGCAAGGTGAGTATAAACTTCCGTAAACTAGAGACAAACTAACAAGATAGATGCGCGTTTAATGCAGGTTCAATTTTCTAAAATGCATGGTTTGGGTAACGACTTCATGGTTATTGATAACGTTACTCAAAACGTCTTTTTCTCTAAAGAAAAAATTCAGCAACTGGCTAACCGAAACTTCGGCATTGGCTTCGACCAGCTGTTGATGGTGGAACCGCCTTACGATCCCGAGCAAGATTTTCACTACCGTATCTTCAATGCTGATGGTTCGGAAGTGGAACAGTGTGGCAATGGCGCGCGCTGCTTTGCACGTTTTGTTAAGCAGAAAGGCCTCATTAACCGCAACAAAATTGTTGTAAGCACCAAGGCTGGAAAAATGGTGCTGTATCTTGAGAAAGACGGTCAGGTTACTGTGAACATGGGTAAACCTGAATTCGAACCTGCGAATATTCCACTTAAAGCCAATAAGCAAGAAAACACCTACATATTGCGAGTCGGCGAGAGCACGCTATTCATTGGTTCGGCATCGATGGGTAACCCACATTGCGTGATGGAAGTCGACGACGTTGATACTGCTAATGTGGCCGAGATTGGTCCGCTTGTTGAAAAGCACGAACGCTTCCCTGAAGGCGTAAACGTTGGCTTTATGCAAATAATCAATGAGTCACATATTAAACTTCGCGTATTTGAACGAGGTTCAGGTGAAACCTTGGCCTGTGGTAGCGGCGCTTGTGCGGCGGTTGCAATTGGCCAGATTCAGGGTAAATTAGGAAAAGATGTGCGGGTAGACTTACCCGGAGGCAGTTTACGTATACGCTGGCCTGGCCCAGATAACGTGTTAAAAATGACAGGGCCTGCTGAGCACGTGTACGACGGACATATAAATCTATGAGCGAATTATCAGGGCAGTCTAACGCTACGCAATTGATTGAGCCATTTAACGACACAACGGAATTGTCGAGTGCCGATGTGCGCGCGTTCTTGTTACAAAACCCTGAGTTCTTTGCCGAGCACTCCGACCTTCTTGAAAAAATTAAGCTTCCCCACGAGCAGAAAGGCAGTGTTTCACTGGTAGAAATTCAAAGCGATCAGCTTCGAAAGAAAGTTAGGCAGCTTAATTTTAAACTCAATCAGCTGGTGAGCATCGCTAAACAAAACGAAAAAATATATCGCGTTTACACCGATTTAAACGTGCAGCTTCTGCGCTGTGAAAGTGTTGCCGAAGTTCAGTTTACTTTGGAAGATGTGCTTCAAGAGCGTTTACAATTGTCGGCGGCGGTCATTAAAAGCTTTAAAGGTCCGCACGCGATCCCCGAACTACAGCAACGTTTATTTACTGAAAAACGCTTTAAAAGTACCAACTTTTTCTTTGGTCGATTATCTCAGCACGAACGCCAGCTTCTTTTCGGAGAAAGCCCTGCGGAGTCTGTAGCGCTAATGCTGCTTGGTGACAACCGTGAACTCGGTATTTTAGGTATTAGCAGCAGTGACGCCAGCCACTTCACTCCAGATATGGACACCTTGTTACTTCAACAGCTTCAGCAAGTGCTTAATATCATCTTGCCTGAAATGATGGGATATTAGGTGTAGTGTCTACGGACGCGTTGATAAGCGAGCCTTGCCAGCAATGGCTAGATAAGTTTCTGCTACATCTACAGGTAGAACGCGGGTTATCTCTTCACACTATCAAAAATTATCAGCGCCAACTCACAGAAGTTGCAAAGCTACTTGGGCTTTACGAGTGGTCGGGACTAACGCCAAGCGACATAAAGCGGGTAATGGCTGATGCAAAGATGTCAGGGCACAGCCCACGCAGTATAGCATTGCGCCTATCGGCACTTAGAACCTTCTGCCAATATCTTATCGATCATCAGCAACTATTCAGCAACCCTGTAGAAGGTATTCAAGCTCCGAAACAAGGGAAGCCATTGCCTAAGCAACTAAGCGTAGATGAAATGCAGCAGCTTCTTAATGCCTCCCCCCGAAGCAGTGACGACGATGAGGGTATGCAGTTACGTGATGTGGCTATGTTTGAGCTACTCTATGGCTGTGGACTGCGCTTGAGCGAACTGACTGGGCTCAATTTGGCCGACTGTCTAAAGGACGGTACGGTGAAGGTCATGGGTAAAGGAAGTAAACAGCGAATACTTCCGTTAGGCCGACACGCACAAAAAGCGCTTAACGCGTGGTTAAAGGTACGCCCTGCCTACGCATCACCTTACGAAAGTGCGGTCTTTGTGAGTAAGCGCAAAACCCGCATATCCAATCGACAAGTCGCTAATCGCCTCGATAAAATGGCAAGCGAACAGTCTCTGTCACAAAAAGTAAGCCCTCACAAACTGCGCCATTCCTTTGCTACCCACGTATTAGAATCCAGCGGAGATTTGCGTGCGGTGCAAGAGCTATTAGGTCATGCTAACTTGTCAACGACACAAGTTTATATCCATCTGGATTTTCAGCATCTCGCTAATGTTTATGACGCGGCTCACCCTCGCGCACATAAGAAATAACGCTACTAGAAGGTTTCCCAATGCAGTTTTTCAGGTCTATCAATAACGTCGAGGCTATGACCTTCGACCTTGATGACACCCTTTACAATAATGAACCCATTATTCGACGCGCAGAGCAAGCCCTTCAAGCGCATATTGCTGAACATCACAAACATGCGGCTAAGCTAACATCGCTTGATTGGCTACAGCTTAAACGTGCGGCTATCGCCAAAGACGCGCGGTTGGCTTCTGATATGGGGCAGCTTCGTCGCGTTGTATTAAGCGCTGCACTATCTGGCACGCCAGCAAACCAGTTATCAATAGTCCCTACAGAAGACACTGCATTACGTGCTGCTGTAGACGGCTGCTTTAATTGTTTTTATGACGCAAGAAGCGATTTTGCATTAGCCAGTAATGTTCACCACACCCTCGATAAACTTAGCCAGCATTTACCGCTCGTTGGTATTACTAACGGCAATGTAAACGCGCAAAAAGTAGGGTTAGACCGTTATTTCACGGCGATCTTACACGCCAGTGTGGAACGGCCCATGAAGCCTGCTCAAAACATGTTTGATGAAGCGGCCTCACTGGTAAAGGTAACGCCGTCGCACATTTTACATGTGGGCGATAATATTATTAAAGACGTGTTCGGTGCCATTAATGCAGGCTATCAGTCGGCATGGTTTGCATGTAATCGTCCAATGCAGTTGAAATTAGAACCCGTTTCAGTACTTCCACACGTTCAGCTTGATTCATTAGAAGAGCTTATTCAATTTGTCTAGGCGCTATTTATCTCGAAAATACAGACCTTTACTACTCATTCTTTTGCGGGATGTGAACCTTTGAGTAAGCCGCATTATTAAAGGTCTAGAGAGCCGCACTTAGGGTGTATAGATTTTAACGCTCACTCGTTATACACTGAAAACTGAAGTCGTAGTTTTTGTGTCCTCATGGAAAAACCTGCTATCTCGAAGTCAAGGTCGCAACAAGCGTCCAAGGTAGATAAGCCAACCTCGAATGTTCATGAACATGCCGAGACAGGTCGTTCTTTTTGGCCGTTTAAGCCACTGTCTGGCTTGTATCAAGATGTATTTATTATCTTGTCTTGGATTGCCATATGGCAAATTGGACGCATTGTTGAATACACTGAACACGCCAGTGTTTGGTTTCCTGCGGCAGGCTACACCCTTGCATGCTTCTTAGTTTTAGGTTGGCGCGCGGTAGTGCCTATTATGGTGGCCGCCATTGCGATTACCGTCTGGAATGGTCATAACTACTCGCTGCAATTAAGTAACGTAGAAATGATTTGGGGCGGCGTGTTATTCGGCGTTGCACATATGCTCCCTTACTATGCAGGAGCTAGTGTTCTCGGCCATCTATTGAGAAAACCTGACGTCACCACACCCCAATTAATCGTCTCGTTCTTAATCATCGGCTGTATTTCGTCGTTAGTTGCGACGCAACTAGTCATTGGTTCACTTGTTCTCACTAATCAGATGTCAGCGGCGGATATTAAAGAGGCAATGCTGCCCTTTTGGATAGGGGATATGGCTGGTGTTGTAGTGCTTGCACCTCTTTTTGCTGGCTTGTTAGTAAAGATATGTGCGGCTTCTAAAATAGACCTCTTAGCATTTTCTAACTGCGCCTCATCCGATTTACATAGCTACTTTAAAAAAGTGGCAATCAATTTGGCCCTCATACTATTCGTCATGTTATTGGCAAAGCTTACCCAGTCTCGTGACAGTGCATTTGCTATCTTTTTTCTCGCCATTACCCACATGTGGATAGCGTGTACTGAAAGTACAAAGCGCAATGTTATAAGCCTTGCAATAAGCAGCTTATGCATTGTTTTGCTGGTGCATATATTCGCCTTAATGGATTACGTCAAAGTGTATCAGTTTGCACCCAACGTTATTGCAGCCAACGCTTTATTTGGTATAGCCATTCCTCAGTTACAAGCAGACAATGCTCTGCTCAAAGACCGTGTTTTTGTGGATACCTTAACCCAAGCTTATACGCGGGAGTATTTGGCCCAGCGCAGCGCTCTTGAAATGGCTCAGAGCCGTGAATCGGGAAGCTCGCTTTATTTCGTTATGTTTGATTTAGATAAGTTTAAACGTATCAATGACGAATTAGGCCATGTAGACGGCGACAACGCATTGCGCCGCTTAAGTCAGGTGACGAAGAATATTGTGCGTAAAGCGGATGTTTTCGCCCGTTTTGGCGGCGACGAATTTGTACTGCTTCTGCCTAATATCAGCGAGCAAAACGCCCTTAATTTGGTGGAAAAGGTACGTGAAGGTATAAACGCAATCGTTATTTCAGAAGTGTCATTATCATCGAGCTTCGGCGTCACTCTCATGCAGCAAAGCGATACACTCGAGACACTTATTCAGCGCGCCGATCGGGCACTCTACGCATCAAAAGAAAAAGGCGGCAACACAATAACCTTCAAATAATGGGGTCAGAGTACATTTAATCGCTCAAAAACCCCTGAAGACGAAAATGTACTCTGACCCCAATTTTATACGTGGGAGTTATCTTCTAGTACGTTTTGGCGCATGGATTCACATGGGCTTTGACAAACCGGTCTCCCAACCACTTTAGCTGGAACACCCACCACAGTAACGTGAGCTGGAACACTATTGAGTACAACGCTACCAGCGCCTACTTTTGAGCCTTCACCTATCTCAATATTTCCAAGGATCTTGGCGCCAGCGCCAATTAACACGCCTTGGCGAATTTTAGGGTGGCGGTCGCCCGACTCGTTACCGGTACCACCTAATGTAACGCTCTGCAAAATAGATACGTTGTCTTCAACCACTGCAGTTTCGCCCACTACAATGCCAGTTGCATGGTCAAACATGACGCCTTTACCTATACGCGCAGCAGGGTGGATATCTACACCAAAGCTTGCCGAGTTGCGGCTTTGTAAGAATAAAGCAAGCTGATGACGCCCATGAACCCAAAGGTAATGCGCCATGCGGTGTACTTGCACAGCATGAAAACCTTTAAAGTGAAGTAAGGGAGTAAGGTAATCGTTGACCGCCGCATCCCGCGCCTTAATCGCTAGAATGTCAGCAATAGCCGCTTCGCTGATGCCAGGTTCAAGTAAGTAAGCTTCATCGAAAACTTCACGAATGGCGAGCGCAGGCATAACGTCGTCTGCCATTTTGTTCGACAGAATAAAGCTTAGCGACGATTCAAAGTTGTGATGTGCAAGAACACTGGCATGCACATAGCTAGACAGCAAAGGCTCTTTTTCAGCAACAACTTGCGCTTCTTGTTTCAGCGTAGACCAAAAATCGATGGGCGTAGTAAGTGCGGTCATGAGCATGTCCCGTTATATAAAAATGCTGTGTTCTATAAGAAAATTGAGTAAGCAATCTAACTTGTTCCTTGCTGGGCATATCTATGCTGACAAAAGGGAACGCGTAAAAGTTTACCTGAGTTTGATGTGATGCAATACCGATGTAATACCGACCAAGCGCATAATTCGATCAATTTATCGAATTAATTCGTTATAGCTAATAACCGTATCGTACATGTATACATCGTTAAAGCGCTCTGCTCTCTCGCTGCGTCTAACTGAGTGCTTCCATTGACTTAATAGAACGTTCAGAGCGCTCGTATCTTTCATTAAATAATACTTAAAATCATGATTGCACACGAACGTATAATGCCGTTGAAGTTTATCTTCACTGGGGAAAAACTGGACTGTATAAATCAACAGGCAGGTGGCATAATAGCGCGCTGCTGAATGTATAACACTATCAACTAACAGGTACCACACTATGGATGTATCTCGACTGCTAGACGAGCTAAACGACAAACAGCGTGAAGCAGTAGCAGCCCCACTATCTAACGCCCTAGTTTTAGCTGGCGCGGGCAGTGGTAAAACCCGCGTATTAGTGCATCGCATTGCGTGGTTAATGGAAGTCGAAAACATCGCCCCTTTTTCTATTTTGGCAGTGACCTTTACCAATAAAGCAGCCAAAGAAATGCGCGGCCGAATAGAGTCGTTGATGGGTCGCAGCCTGCACAATATGTGGATTGGTACCTTCCACGGGCTTGCGCATCGCTTACTACGCGCGCACCATGCAGAAGCCAACTTGCCTGAGAATTTTCAGATAATTGATTCGGACGATCAATATCGACTTATTCGCCGCATTCTGAAGGCCATGAACCTGGACGAAAAGCATTGGGCGCCTCGTCAAATTCAGTGGTACATAAATGGCAACAAAGACGAAGGCTTGCGCCCTCAGCACATTGAAACCCACGGCGATCATATTCAAAAGACCATGCGCGAAGTCTATGCGGCATATCAAGACGCTTGTGACCGTTCAGGCTTGGTAGATTTTGCTGAACTGTTGCTACGCGCACATGAATTATGGGCTAAAAACCCAGAAGTATTAGCCCACTATCAACGTCGTTTCCGTGCAGTGTTGGTAGACGAATTCCAAGATACCAACAATATCCAATATGCATGGCTTCGTATGCTGTGTAGTGGAGGTAATAATAACATTATGATTGTTGGCGACGACGATCAGTCTATTTACGGCTGGCGCGGCGCGAACGTAGATAATATTCAGCACTTCCTGAAAGACTTCAACGAGCCTACTACTATTCGCCTTGAGCAGAATTACCGCTCTACAGGAAACATTCTTAAAGCGGCGAACACGGTTATCGACAACAATACGGGCCGTTTAGGGAAAGAGCTTTGGACGGAAGACGCGCAAGGCGAGCTGATTTCTGTATATGCGGGTTTCAACGAGCTAGATGAAGCGCGCTTTATTGTTTCGAAAATCAAAGATTGGCTGAATCAAGGCAACGCCCTTACTGATACCGCCATTCTTTATCGAAACAACGCCCAGTCTCGAGTACTGGAAGAAGCCTTGCTACACGAAGGGCTGGCGTATCGCATATACGGCGGTCTGCGCTTCTTCGAACGCCAAGAAATTAAAGACGCCCTTGGCTATATGCGTATGGTGAGCCACCCGCACGACGATGCAGCTTTCGAGCGTGTAGTAAACACCCCAAGTCGCGGTATTGGTGAGAAAACCTTATCGCAAGTGCGCGACACCGCACGAATGCACAACTGTTCAATGTGGCAGGCGTGTCAGTTGCTCATTAATGAAGGTGGCTTTAAAGGCCGCGCGCTAAACGCTATGCAAAGCTTCGTGTTGCTAATTACTGAGCTAGAGCAATCCACGTTAGATGAGCCCCTTGACCAACAAGCCGATAAAGCTATTCGCCAGTCTGGTCTGTACGCCATGTACCAAGCAGAGCGCGGAGAAAAGGCCCAAGCACGACTAGAAAACTTGGAAGAATTGGTTACTGCATGTAAAACCTTTATCGTGCCTGAAGAAGCCGAAGAAATGTCTCCTCTAGCAGCCTTTCTAGCCCATGCGTCGCTGGAAGCGGGTGAAACCCAGGCGGATAAAGACCAGGATGCCGTGCAGATGATGACCATACACACCGCCAAAGGCCTTGAATTTCCGCTGGTATTCTTAGCAGGTGTAGAGGAAGGTATGTTCCCTAGCCAAATGACTAACGACGAGCCAGGTCGAATGGAAGAGGAACGCAGACTTTGCTATGTTGGTATGACCAGAGCAATGCAAAAGTTGTATATTACTTACGCAGAAAGTCGTCGACTCTATGGCCAAGATAAGTATCATACTGCTTCTCGATTTATTCGCGAAATGCCAGCAGACTGCGTTGAAGAGGTTAGGCTGAAATCGACTATTTCGCGGCCCGTGCACAACCGCTTTAGCCAAGCGACGTCGCACGCCAGTTTTGAAGAAACGGGCTTTAGTTTAGGTGAGCGAGTTGTACACCGTAAATTTGGCGAAGGGATCGTACTTAACTACGAAGGGAGTGGTGAGCACGGTCGAGTTCAAGTAAACTTCGACGAATTTGGCAGCAAATGGCTGGTACTTGCTTACGCAAAGCTGGAGAAAGCGTAACATTATTAATAGGCAAGGTAGCCTAAACCTAAGTTGAAATGTATGCAGCAACACGTGCTGATCATCGAAAATGGTGAAGGCAACCTTGAACTTATAGCGAAATTAGTACGCCGGGCAGGCCTTACCCCCGTTGGCGCAACGTCGCTGACAGAAGGCAAAGCACGGTTTTCGCAAAATATGCCGGAAACCTTTCTGTGTGCTATTGTGGCATACTCTCTTCCCGATGCACCAAAAGGCGAAGCCATCGACTGTACGGTTGAGTCTTTCATTCCCACCATTGCTACAACAGAAAGTTTAGACAGCGCTATTCGCGATAAAGTCCTAGAACGTGACGTTGTCGATTACATTCCCAAAGAAAATTCGCAGAACTACGACTACCTCAATCGTCTTATTAGCCGATTAGAAAAAAACAAGTCTACTGGTGTCGTCGTGGTAAGCACTAATCGGGTGTTGCGCTCAAAAACCGTTTCATTACTTCAGCGCCACAATTTTATTGCGTTTGAATGCCTAACGGCTACAGACGCTATGCAATGCTTGTCTGAACACAAAAACGTACGTCTTGTTATCACTGACAATACGTTACCTGATATGACAGGCACGCACTTTGTCGCCAGTTTAAGAAAAGCCTTTTCGAAAGAGCAGTTGGCAATTATGGGCGTTGCTGGAGGCAAAGGCATGTTAATGTCTGCGCACTTTATTAAGAGTGGTGCAAATGACTTCTTGCGAGTGCCCTACTGTCATGAAGAATTCTTGTGTCGCGTGATGCAGAACGTGGAATATATTGAGAGCGTTGAAGAAATTCGCCGTGTGGCCAACACCGACTATTTAACAGGTTTGCCTAACAGGCGCCACTTCTTCTACATGGTTACTGTGCAACACCAAAACCTGTCTGAAGATCACGCTCTCGCCCTCATTGACCTAGACTTTTTCAAATCGATAAACGATACCCATGGCCATGACGCAGGTGACATTGTGCTAAAAGCCATGGCGGCCCTTATTGAGTTTTATTTTCCGGACGAAATTATCTCCCGCTTTGGTGGCGAAGAGTTTTGTATATACATGCCGTCAACACCACTAAAAGAAGCCTGTGAGCGTCTAGACGACTTCAGAAAAGTGGTGGAAGCGGAAATTATTCAGCTGCCTAAAAGCGACATTAAAGTGACCTGCAGTATTGGGGTAAGTGGCGCCCACACTCAGCGCGTAGATAAGCTACTAAGCCTTGCCGACAAGCAGCTTTATGCCGCCAAAAATAGTGGGCGTAACCAAGTGAAGTGCGAACCACCAGATGTTCCTCAGCAAGAGCAAGCTTTACTGCTTTAGCTTTTCACTCAATCAACCGCCGCTAAGCTGTCCGACGTTTCATTAAAGACTTGTGCGCAAAAGCACCTACTCCACCGCTAGCTTTCGCGCTTTACGCTGACTGCGGTAATTAACTAGCGAGTCGGCACTAAACAAGATAAGCGCAAACCACACAAAGCCGAAGGTTACCAAGCGCGACTCTTCAAGCGGTTCGCCGTAAAGGTAAACCGCCAGAATGAACATAAGCGTAGGGCCAATGTACTGAAAAAAGCCCAGCGTTGAATACATAATGCGCCTTGCTGCAGCGGTAAAACAAAGTAGTGGCGCGGTAGTTACAATGCCAGCCGCTAAAATAAGGGTATTTAGCGTGGCGTCGTTATTAAATAAGTTACTGTACTCAGAGCCAAAGAAGACCCAGTAAATAATAGCGAATGGCGAGAGCATTAAGGTTTCAATGAATAGGCCGGGTAGCGAGTCTACTGCCACTTGCTTGCGCAATAAGCCATACACGCTAAAACTTCCCGCAAGCACCAGGGCAATCCACGGCACGTGGCCGTAAGAGAAAATAAGAATAGCCACGCCAATAACGGCAAGCCCAACGGCTACACGCTGTAAGTTACGCAACCTTTCACCTAAGAAAAGTCGACCTAGAAATACGTTGATAAGAGGGTTGATGTAATAGCCAAGGCTTGCATCAAGAATATGGTCGTTATTAATTGCCCAAATAAACAAGAGCCAGTTCGCTCCGAGTAACAAGCCTGCAACGAATAAAATCTGCATAACGCGCTTATTGCGAAGGGCGGCGCCCACTTTGGGCCACTGCTTTAGCGCGGCTATAAGCCCAACCAAAAGCACCGCAGACCAAACTACCCTGTGCATTAGGATTTCAGCAGCCGGCAATACCATCAACTGTTTGAAATAAACAGGTGCAACACCCCACATGCTGTAAGCGGCAATTGCACAAATAACGCCGATTTGAGCGGCACTGGTTTGCTTAGACAAGACTGACTCCAACGAAACTCGGGGGAAGAAGGCGCGTATTGTTTATCAGGTTAGGTGAATACACAACCCTTAACGCTTTCCAATGCGGCAAAGGACGTGTAACAAGCGGCATAATTAATGAAACGTAATTAACAAAAAATGAAAAAGCCCCACTAAATGTGCTCATTCAATGGGGCCTAAGATGCGTTCATCATGAAAAAACAGGACAAGATTTATCGCGGGAATGGTGCTACAGCAGAAACAGAGTGCCCAAACCTAAGAATGCTACAAAGCCTACAATGTCGGTTACGGTAGTCAAAATGACCGACCCCGACAGTGCAGGGTCTATTTTCAGCTTGTCCAATATTACAGGTACAAACACGCCTGCAAGTGCGGCGGCTACAATGTTGAACAGTATGGCCAAACAGATAACCAACCCTAACATGGCATCGGTAAACCAGAAATAAGCAACAACGCCAATTACCAAGGCCCAAATCACGCCATTTACGCCGCCTACTTTAAGCTCTTTCACCATCAGCGCCCGTAAGTTGGCAGGCGTGACCTGCCCCAACGCCAAGCCGCGTACAATCAGGGTTAGCGTTTGACTACCTGCAATGCCTCCCATACTTGCCACTACCGGCATCAGTACCGCAAGGGCAACCACTTGTTGAAGTGTGCCTTCGAACAATCCAATAAACCACGAAGCTAAAAATGCGGTAAGCAAGTTAATGCCAAGCCAAAGGGCACGATTTTTCGCACTTTTCGCCACAGGCGAGAATAAATCTTCGTCCTCATCCATACCGGCCGAAGCCATCACTTGGCGTTCGTAAAACTCGTTAACCAACTCACTTGCAGAGGTCACATCTAATCGGCCGAGAAGCTTGTTGTTTTCGTCAACTACCGGCAGCGACGCAAGCCCAGAACGTTGAACAAGTAGCGACGCATTCATAGTGTCGTCAGCCCCTTGAATGGTCGTCACACTTTCTTCTGACAAGTCGAATAGCGACACGTGATCTTGCGCATTGAAGAGGTGGCTAATTTTAACCAGCGCGGAGAATTGACCTGAGCGGTTCACCAAAAAAATGCTGTCACAATGCTGAGGTATGTCACGTCTTAATAAGCGTAGCCCTTCGCGCACTTTCGCGTTCGAAGGTAACACTAACTGCTCGTGGTTAACCCAGTGCCCTATTTGGTTATCGGGGAATTGTGTCGCTTCTCTGAAGTACTTACGCTCTTTAGAATCTAGTGATTCATAGGCCATGTCGACTAGGCGTTTTGGCAATGAATCGAGTAGTTCCAGTAAATCTTCTGCGTCAATATCAGCAAAAATAGATGCCCATTCGTCGTGCGGCGTATTGTCGATAAGAATTTCACGGGGGTCGCTACGCATCTCAACCAATACGTCGAGCTTACGGTCGCGAGGAATGCCTTCCCATACCGCCAAACGTTTTTCTACGGGCAACGATTCTAACAGTGATGCGATGTATACCTCGTCTTGCCCCGCAAGGGTGGCTAACAAGGTCGCCGGATCGTCACCCATACTTTCGGTAACAATCTCTTCAATTAAGTCTGGTAATGGCTCTGCCATGCTACACCTCCCGTTAATACCGCTCACTTCCTTTACACAACGTAACAACAGGCATTGTGGGATGATGCAAACCTATTAAGACACTGCTATCCCAGCATATATGTACCTGTTCCAAAGGCTATATGGTCGCCTTTTTCGTTGTGCAATTCCATTCTGCAAACCACTACTTTACTGCCCTTGCGTATAATCGTGGCTGTCGCAACAAAGCGCTCGCCTCTTCCCGGCCTTAAGTAGTCAACGCGCATATCGACTGTGCCCATGGTGGGCAATCTAACTTGAAGGTCCGCAAGGTGTTCACGTGCGGTTTGTTTGATGGTTTCTACAATTGAAACTAAACCACCGATGGTGTCTAGCATAGTCGCTGTTACACCGCCGTGTAGGATTTTTTGCATTGGATTGCCGGTCAGCGCTGGTTGCCAATCAAGGTGCAGGGAGATCTGTGTATCCAGCCCCTCTCCTTCAGTAACAAATTCCAAGCCCAGCAACTGGTTAAACGGCATAGTATCACGAAAAAGCGCAATTACATGTTTAATCATTAGTTCATGGTTTAGTGTTTCGCTGCCCTTAGCTTCGTCTTTATTAGTCGTTTTGTTATCCACTCGCTTTCCTTGATGAATTGATATTTGTAATGTGCTTATAAGCAACATTACTACCGAACGTAAGTTTGACGGAAATTCATCCAACCAATGATATTGAATCAAAATAAATTATAAGAGCTGCTGCCCCTCTGATCAGGACTATCGCTGAATTTTAGTCTAGTTTTTTAAATTGCCCCGTGAAGACGTCGCCAAAAACGCGTAAAATCCAGCGCCATGACAACTGCAATAGCTCCATCAGAATTAGCGCCAGAAACGCAACGTGTAAAAACACCAGAAACCGTCTTAAAAGATGTATTTGGTTACGATGCTTTTCGCGACGGTCAAGGCGAAGTCATTCACCAAGTATGTGAAGGTAAAGACGCACTTGTTTTGCTTCCAACAGGTGGTGGCAAGTCGCTGTGCTATCAAATTCCTGCGTTAGTGCGCCAAGGCACCGCTATTGTTGTGTCACCGCTTATATCGCTTATGCAGGACCAAGTAGAACAGCTTAAAGCGCTGGGCGTAAAAGCTGCCTATCTCAATTCAACGCTAGAAGCAGACGAACAAGCACGCATAAATGACGCACTGCAAGCTGGCAAACTCGACTTGCTTTACGTGTCGCCTGAGCGTTTAATGCAGTACTATTTTCAGCAGTCGCTTGCGCACGCCGACATTGCCTTATTTGCCATTGATGAAGCGCACTGCGTTTCCCATTGGGGGCACGATTTCAGGCAGGATTATCGCGCTCTGGGGCAAATAAAATCTCGCTTCCCCTCTATTCCTGTTATTGGACTCACAGCGACTGCAGATTCAGCGACCCAAGCAGACATACTGACGCAGCTAAACCTTAACGACCCGCTGGTTTATAAAGGCAGCTTCGACAGACCTAATATTCGCTACCGCGTAATGAGCAAATACAAAGCCTTTGATCAAGTTGTTGCTTACGTAAAACAGCAAGAAGGTAGCGGCATTATTTACTGCAACAGCCGCGCGAAAGTCGACGATCTGCACGCTAAATTATTCAGACAAGGTTTTCGCTGCGCGGCCTATCACGCGGGTATGGATAACGACGAGCGAGAGCTGGTACAACGCCAGTTTCTTAACGATAAAATTGATATTGTGGTGGCCACCGTTGCCTTTGGCATGGGTATCAACAAATCGAACGTGCGTTATGTGGTTCACCACGATGTTCCGCGCAGTGTTGAAAGCTATTATCAGGAAACCGGCCGAGCGGGGCGAGACGGCTTGGAGTCAGAAGCTTTATTGTTGTTTGATGAAAAAGACGCAGCCCGCGTAAAACAGTGGATAGAGCAAGGGGAAATAGCCGAGCGCAACCAAATAGAGTTACAAAAATTTGCGGCTATGGAAGCTTTTTCAGAAGCACAAACCTGTCGTAGACAAGTACTCCTGAACTACTTTTCGCAGTTCAGTGACAGCGCCTGTGGCAACTGCGACATTTGCCTAGACCCACCTAAGATGATCGACGGTTTGGTGATTGCACAAAAAGTACTGTCGTGTGTACTTCGGCTCTCACAGCAAGCCTCTAGCCAGTATGTCATTGATGTTTTGCGAGGCAAGCAGCTTAGGCGCCTTCAGGAAGCAGGCCACCACCAGCTTTCCACGTACGGCATAGGTAAAGATAAATCGGATAGCTACTGGCACAACATTATCAACCAGCTTGTTCATAAAGGCCTTATACGCGTTGATATTACCGCCCATGCCGCATTGCGCTTAACCGAGGCCGCTCGGCCTGTGTTAAAAGGTGAAGTAGCGGTTCAGCTTGCCGTTCCACGACTTGAATTTAAGCCCGACAAGAAAAAAGCAAAACAAGCGCCTGCTAACTACGACCGAACGTTGTTCACCCGTCTTAAGCACTTACGCAAAGTGTTGGCCGAAGAAAATGAAGTGCCGCCGTATGTGGTATTTAGTGACGCCACCTTAGTGGATATGGCGTGTAAACTCCCCACTACGCGCAACACCTTACTTGATGTAAGCGGCGTAGGCCAAACCAAACTCGAGCGCTATGGTGAGGCTTTTATCCAGCTTATTGATGATTACATAAATCGAGAGCACTGAGGGCTTGCAGGCCAACTAGATTCTGTTTTCCAGCTGGCCGCAGGGTTTGCAGAAAGTAAAAGTGCACGCAGTAGAGATAAACACACTAGGCGTAAGCGTATTCTCCCCCTTTCTCAAGCGCAGCTTTGTAGGCTTCTCTGGCATGAACTCGTTTTACGTAACCTTGAATGGCAGTAAAGTCCTTCGCACGCCCGCTGGCTACCAACGACTCTAACGGAAATATCATTTGAACATCAGCGCCACTGGGTGCGTCACCCGCAAACCAAGTATTTTTCGATAAGTAAGATTCCACATAGCGTAAGCTCTGCGCTAAATTAGGGCCATAATAGGCATTTAAAATACCGTCTATCAGTTTGTTAGTAATTGGCTTAATAAAGAAAGGCTTCGAACCTTTTTGACGCGCTTTCTCCAGCACTAAGTTTGCCACTAGTGGCGGCATTAGCGAACCTTCAGCGAAATGCAGCCAAAACCAATACTGTTGAAGTGCCTCTGGGTCTTGAGGTACAGAAAATGCGTCTGTAGCGTGGTGGCGAACAAGGTATTCCACAATAGCACCAGACTCGGCAATAGCACCGTGAGGCGTAGTAAGCACCGGAGAGCGTCCCAGCGGGTGAACAGCGCGCAATGAATCCGGCGCTAGGTTCGTTTTACTGTCTCGTTGATAGAATTCTATTTTATACTCTACGCCTAGCTCTTCAAGAAGCCACAAAATTCGCTGCGAGCGAGAGTTATTTAAATGGTGAAGTGTTAGCATACCCCGTCCTTAATACACTTAGATTAACGCTATTGTTTTTGTGTTGTACTATATACACTTTATAAAGCAAGCAGGTTTACAATAACCAGCGAATTGATAAGTTCTATGCAAAATCTCACCAAAGAAGACATTCAACAGCACGCCGTGGTTAACAAACAAAGCGTAGAAATCCGCGTTGCATTACCTTTAACGCCTCTTAAAACTCAGCAGTGGGCAGAGCAGTTTTGTGAACTTTTTCACTTTTCACTATCCGACGCAGATTGGGGAGCCGATCGCTTTCAGGCGCTTGTTACCACCCAATCCAGCAATACAGATTTTCAATGCATACTTTGCATTGAGTGGCTTTGCGAGGCGATTTGGCTGGAACCGGTAGGCACTCAACAATCACCGAATGCGATCTACCAGTATCTTCAAAACACATAAGTATCACCACACCTTTTTCTTTCTGTTTGGCTTTTAGGACAGACTAGTATTATTCTATAGAAAACACATAATTAGCGCTTCAAGGATCATGCTTGTGCCAATCTCCCAGCTCACAAAGTACGTTGCAGCTTTGCTCATTAGTTGGGTGGTTCTGAGCATAAACGCCTTTGCCAGCCCGCGGCTTGTTATCGATGAGTCTTTCGAAAGGGAAATCATCAACCATTATGCACGGGTATCAATTGCACCTAATAGCGCAACCTATTTTGATGTATTGACGGGAAGCTCCACAAAAACACCAACAGCAACAGCAACGGCTTCTTCAACAGAACGTGTGTGGTATTCAACAGAGCTTGTTCACTCTGGCTATAGTGCCATTCCCTTAGTACTTAATATCGACCGTCTAAACGTTGATGATTTGCAGATTTATCTTCTAGACAGCAGCCAGCGAATTATAAAATCGTACCGTTATCAAGCCGGTAAAGGTGACTATTCGTTAAGACAACCGCTTCCAAATATCAGGCTTGCTTTCACCCTTCAACCATATCAAGACGCTCGGTTACTAATCGCAGTGAAAGACGAAGGGCTAAAGTACTTTCCAATGTCACTATGGGAGCGAGACCTGCTTGCTCAACACGACACTAATATGCTGACTTTACTTGGTGCTGTGTCGGGTGTGATGGCACTCATTGCTTCCTATTTTCTTTTTTCCTACTTATGTCAGCGCATTCCTACCCGCTTCTGGCTAACCATGTCGTCATTGGTGCTTATTGCGTTGCTGTTCATTACAGAGGGTGGCCTCGCGTTTTGGCCTAGCCTAACTAACGCCAGCGAGCATTTTTACGCCGTATGCTTCGGCGTATTACTACTGTGTATTGGAAAAGTGACTCATCACCTGTTCTCTCGTGTGCCATTCGTTTTAAGACTGCTAAATTATGCTCTACCTCTTGCTGCTACCATTTACTGTTTTACCGTAAATGCTTATATGGTCACAATCACGCTGCTTATACTCACAGCGGCGATGGGTTTGTATCACGTTACCCTCGCTCTTATCTTTAAAGACAAAGACAGTAGTGTTGTCAGCACCACTTATATTCTGGCCTGGCTATCTTTCTTTGCGTTTTACGCTTTGGTGACCCAAAACCTTTTCAGCGACCTTATTTATACTGTCGATGTCGCGATGGGTATGCTGTTTTTCTTAACCTTGGGTTTCCTGTGTTTTGGATTTGCGGTCATCACAAAAGAGCAGGTACTCAATCAACATACGCTCTCCTCACAAGCTGAAACGATTTCTAGCTTAAATCACTTTTATGACTTGTTCCGAAACTCCGCTGAAGGACACTACACATCAACCTGGGACGGAAAGCTAATTTCAGTTAACCCTGCGATGTGCACGGTGTTTGGGTATGAGAATGAGGAAGAAATGCTTAGCGAGGGAGCAAGCACAAAAGCCTTTTACGCATCACCAGAAGACAGACATGTATTGTTAGGTGAGATATCACAGCAAGGCCATGTCACCAGAAAAGAGATACGGGGAAAACGTCGGGACGGCACAGAGTTTTGGTTTTCATTGTCTTGCCAGATCCGCGAGAACGATGAAGGAACTTACCTGTACGGCTCAATTATTGATATCACGGAAAAAAAGCAATCCGATTTAAGCCTTCAGTATTTGGCTACTCACGACTCACTAACCGGCGTATACAACAGACGGCAATTTGAATCTGTTTTCAAGGAAAAAGTACATAACCACAGCGCGTTACCTGTGTGCATACTCTTTTTAGATTTAGACCGATTTAAAGTCGTTAACGACACCTGCGGTCACAAAGCGGGAGATGTACTCATAAAAGACGTCGCTCGCCTGATTGAAAATACGCTGCTACCCAACGCGCAGCTAGCAAGACTCGGGGGTGATGAGTTTGGCGTTATCTATTCAGATTTAGATGCTGATGCGGTATATCTCAATGCAGTGAAAATACTCAATGCAGTACAGGCCTATCGGTTCATGTGGGATAACCGAATATTCAATCTGGGCGTGAGTATTGGCATGGTCGTATGCGATGATAGTAACGTTAGCTCAGGGCAGTATTTAAGTATGGCTGACGCCGCCTGTTATTTTGCCAAAGAGCAAGGCAGAAATCAGGTGCATAAATATAATAAAGATGACGAGAACATGCAGCGCTATCAGCGTGAGTTGGACTGGGTCTCTTCTATAAACAACGCCTTGGAAGAAGGGCGCTTTGAACTTTATTACCAGTCTTTAAGACCTTTGAGCAAAGCCAGCGATGGTCACTATTATGAAGTGCTATTGCGCCTAAGGGAAAAAGACGGAAAAATTGTTGAGCCCGCTAATTTTTTACCCACGGCCGAGCGCTTTGAAATGAATGTAAATGTCGACAAATGGGTAGTCACAAATACGTTCAAATGGCTGTCTGAAAACCCTGAACATCTCGCTGAGTTAAGGCGATGCAGTATAAACCTTAACTGCCATTCATTAGCAGACAGAGATTTTACGTTATTCATTTTAAACGCTTTCGAAACCTTTAATATTCCTTACAACAAGATCTGTTTCGAGGTGATCGAGTCGGTAGCGATTATAAAAATGGAGGACACCCTTGCCTTTATGCGTACCTTTAATCGCCTTGGGTGTTCGTTTGCCCTAGACGACTTCGGCAGCGGCTTCTCTTCGTACAGTTATCTCAAAAGCTTGCCGGTTAATCAGGTAAAGATTGACGGTATGTTTATCAAGGATATGCTGAACGACAGTGTAGACACGGCTATGGTTGCGTCAATCAATGATGTAGCGAAAGCCATGGGTATGCAAACCGTCGGGGAATTCGTTGAAAATGAAGGCACCATGGCACAACTTGGCAAAATGGGCGTTGATTTTGCCCAAGGCTATAGCGTTGCAAAGCCTGCCCCTCTGCGAGAGTTTACCCCACTTTAATAACTGCACTTAATATACGTCTTACGAAAAAAGTGATAGCACTAGCGTCAACTCGCGTATAATAAAATGGTAGACTTGCAAAAAAAGAAGTCATCCCCACTTATTGCCTACTGTCCAAAGTGTAGAAGTAACATGAGTAGCAAACAGCCTAAATACGAATATGTCAGTACCGCAAAATTACCCACTCGCATGGGTGATTTTAAAATACACGGCTTTGTTGAAGCCAGCGGCCAAGAACACGTTGCCCTTTCTTATGGAGAGTGGAAAGAAGACGACGTAGTGCCAATTCGTATCCATTCAGAATGCTTAACAGGCGATTCTTTATTTAGCACTCGCTGTGACTGTGGCTTTCAATTAGAAAAAGCCATGCAAAATATCGTCGATAATGGTCACGGTGTGCTTTTATACCTTCGCCAAGAAGGTCGCGGTATTGGTCTTTTAAATAAAATTCGCGCCTATAACCTTCAAGATAGCGGCATGGACACGGTAGAAGCTAACGAACATCTTGGATTTGACGCCGATTTAAGAAGTTACGATATCTGCAAGCTGATGCTAGATACGCTGAATGTGAAGCATGTTGAGCTTATGACAAACAACCCGAAAAAGTTGGCAGCACTAAAAGCGCTTGGTATAGACGTGGTTGCACGTAAGCCTATTGACCACGGTATCACCAAAGACAACAAGCATTACTTAAAGACGAAAACAGAAAAGCTTGGGCACGCTTTCGACCCCCACGTTTTCAAATAGACGAGTTCCTTAAAAACGCCCACACCAATGTGGGCGTTTTCTATTCAGCTTGGGTTAATCATAGACTGGTTATAACGTATACAGACTTACCATTTAGCGCGCGAAAAGCCGTTGCTCATGCGCTAAGGAGAATGTATGAAAAACATAACCTTATCTGTGATTGTCGCACTGTTTAGTGTTTCAGCGCTACCTGCCATCGCTCAGTCGAACGCCAACCTTGCACATGTTTCTGCGTCAACGCAGCAATATTCTGACGCTGAATTAGACAGTGTACTTGCGCCCATTGCGCTTTATCCTGATACCCTGCTTACTCACATACTGATTGCGGCTACCTACCCGCTTGATGTAGTTGCAGCCGACCGCTGGCGCCAAAGCAACAAACATTTAACCCCGGAACAAGTGGAAAATGTGCTGGCGAGTGTTAACTGGGATCCCAGCGTAAAAGCACTTGCTCCGTTTACCGACTTACTCAGCACCATGGCGAATGATCTTCAGTGGTTACAGCAACTTGGTGATAACGTATTAATTGATCAAAGCCGTGTGCTAGACCGCGTGCAGGTGCTTCGACAACACGCCTTCAACACTGGCAATCTGGTGACCAATGACTACATTGAAGTTGAACGGGAACGTGAGCCTACTCGCGAGATAATTTACATTGAGCCCCGTCAGCGGGAAGTGGTGTATGTGCCTTATTACGACCCTCATGTTGTGTACGGTCACTGGTGGCACACAACTTCACCAGTTCGCTGGCGTCATCACGTAAGCTACCATCATCAAAGCAATGTCTATTGGTCTCCAAGCATCCATCTTTCTACGTTCTTTTTCTTTGGTAGCGTGCACTGGCATAACCGCCATGTGGTTATTCACCGCGAGCCTGTGCGCCGGTATTATCACGGTAGCCCAAGAAAACGCGTAATAAGCCGAGACTATCGTCGTTGGGAACACAACACGGTGCATCGTCGTGCGCGTTACTCTACTCGAGTAGTTCACAACGCGCCTTCGCGATATGAACATGCGGGTGTGTTGCGGGCAAAGCACTTGTCTAATAAACACGTTAGTACGGTAAACACATCGAAACGCCACAATGACAGAAATACCGTAAGACCCATTGCGCGCACGGAAAAGACCAAGACCGAAAGACGCACTATTGAACCAAAACAGGTAACGTCACTTAGAGAAAGTCGTTTTCAGAACAAGCAAGACTCGGTAAGCCGCAAACAATCAATTGAGCACGCGCTAAAACGCAATCAAGCGGCGAGCAGAAGCGAGAAGCCGACTAGGGACCGGACGCTAAGCCAGTTAAAGCGGGACAAAACTGCTCGGATATCAACGCCGTCAGAGTCGAAGCGATATGCTAATAGAGAAAACACGCTAAAACGCCCAGCTAAACAAAACATAAATCGAGAGCGAATTGAAAGAACGAGTCCGCAAAACAAGCCGGTGGCTCGAGAGAGCAGTAAACCAAGACGAATTGAGCGGGCGAGGACTTCTTCAGTAAGCCGTGCACAAGTTAAGAATTCTGAATCAAGCAGAAACAGGACGATAAAGCAGGGACGAACTGAGAAGACGCTGCGTTAGCACTAAATTAAAAAGTTAGTTTCCTATCAGTAAGCCAGCAAACCTATAATTTGCTGGCTTCACTTTTCATTTATTCAACGCTTAGGCCCTATTCAAATGAAAGCTTATCAATGCGTCGACAAAGCGCAGGGGAGACTGTTCATCTAAATTGAAGTAAAGAGAGGGCTCAATAAGTTCAAGTTCCATTATCGCCCAGCCACTGCCCTGCCTGACTAAATCAACCCGTGCATAAAGTGCTTCGCAAGGCATTTCTGACAATGCTTTCTGGGCAATATCAAGTTGTTCTTCATCTACGGCAATGGGATGTAAGCTCCCCCCGTGTTCTTCTTGTACGCGAAAATCGCCTTTCTGCGGCACCTTTTTAATGGCATGGCTGTACTTCCCGCCAAAATAGAAAAGCGAGTACTCCCCTTCTTCAACCACGCTATTTAAGAAAGGTTGAATCATGAAATCACGTTGATTAAACGTATCAGAAAGCACCTGTTGCTGTTCATGCCAATTTGAGACCGAGAGCTTAAACGTATCATCAGCATTAGCGCTAAGCGTAGGTTTAACCACCACAGTGTCGCAATTGAAATGGGAAAAGGCCTCATCAATAACACTGTTATTAAATGCATTACTCCACCGTGTACTTACAATAGGCACGCCCTTGTCCTGTAGGTCTTTTAAGTAGTGCTTTTCAATATTCCACTGCATAAGAGGCAATGGATTGAGCAAGGTTGCGCTCGACGCATCAATTTGAGTCAAACAAGCCAGAAAGGCCTCTGGATGCTGCTGATAATCCCATGTACTGCGCACAATCACGTAATCAAACCTATCCCAGTTTTCTGACTGACTATGCCAGGATATGGTTTCTACAGACCAACCGTTATTATTGAAAAACGGGATCAAAAGCTCGTCGTACACAAAGAAGTCTTCAAGGTGGTCAGTAGAAAGAAAGGCGATGGCAGGCATGATTGTGTCCTTTAGCTTATTTAGGCATTCGAAGATTAAACTTTTTTAATAATGGTAACTTCTATACAAAAGTTAAATGGCGTAAAAACCGTGGCTTACGTAAACTGTGGTGAAGTTAGCACAGCCCTCATTTTTAACCTACACTTAATCCCAAATACTTGTCGGAGATTGACATGCAGTACCCTTGGCTCCTAGAAGGTCACAAGATTTTTCGCGTTGTAATTGTTATCCAACTGCTAATTGCGATTGGCATCGGTTTTTATACTGGCGAGATTCTTCCTGCATTTGTTCTTGGTATTCCAATTGCTGTCGTACCACTTGTACTTAGTTTGCAAAATCCCTATTCAGCGATAAGTCGCCATGCGATGGCTATCGGTGTTCAATTGCTAACAGCCCTCCACATCCACCAGTCATTCGGGTTAATTGAAGTCCACTTTGAAATCTTTGTTCTTCTGGCATTTCTTTCCTACTTTAGAGACTGGAAAGTGGTTGCAACCGGCACCGCAGTCGTTGCTGTCCATCATATTTCGTTCTTCTTTTTACAAGCGGGCGGCGCGCCGTTATTTATTTTTGAAGAAGGTCACGTAACCTTTCCTATCTTGCTGATGCACGCCGTATTCGCGCTTTCTGAGGGCGGTGTTTTGATGTACATGGCTAAACAAAGTCATCAAGAAGGTGCCGGTGCGGCTGAACTGCGCTTAGCTATTGAGACCATGCAAAAGGGTGACGGTAGACTCGATTTATCTATTGAGCTTAACCGAGGCCACAAGATTGTGAGACCTTTCGCAGAGCTCATCGACCAAGTAAAAGCATTAATTGAGCTTGCTTCAAATTTAACAGACGAAGTTGTTAGAGGCTGTGACAAGATGGAGCTGGCGGCAAACAACATGTTTGAAATCAGCAGAAACACTGACCAAGAGATTGCCATGGTTTCGGCATCGTCAGAAGAAATCGCACAAACGATGCAGCTGTCTACCGAACAAACCACCCTTGCCAGCGACAAAGCCTCTGCGGCACAGAGCTCTTCTCAGACTACGCGCGACTCTATTTCCAACACAAGCCGCACCATAGACTCACTGCGCAACACATTAAATGCGGCAGCGCAAACAAACTCGGCGCTTAACGAGCAGTGCGCGCATATTTCTGACGCAATGCGCTCTATCACCGCCGTTGCCGAGCAAACTAACTTGCTTGCGTTGAACGCAGCAATCGAGTCAGCCCGCGCAGGGGAACACGGCAGAGGTTTTGCCGTTGTTGCCGATGAAGTACGCACTTTGGCTATTCGCTCAAAAGAAAGTGCAGACCAAATCACAAGTATTACTGAGCAGCTAGTTGCCCAAACCGCCAGTTCAGTCGAACAAATGCAAACCTGTGTTAAGCTGGTTGATGAAGCCGTTGTATCTAGCGATAACGCCACTTCAGCCATGACCCAGATCATGCAGCAAATTCGCGAAGCGAGCGAAAGCATGACCGAAATAGCGACATCAGCGGTGGAACAAGAAACCGCATCGTCTTCTATAGCGCAAAGTACGGCGCGATTAAGCGAATTCACTTCTGAGGAACTGGCTACCGCTGAATCGCTGGCAGGCGAAGTTGAGGTGTTGTCACAAATCTCTCAACGCATGCGCAGTGCTATCGAGCGATTTAAGCTTTAACCAAAGCGCTAGAAGCACGCTGTTGGCATTTGGGGTATGCATAAAAAAACAAGCTGGATACTTTTGTTGTTATGGGCGGTGAGTTTACTCACCGCCTTGTTGGTTTACGGTCAGCGCCAGCTTTCTTCCTTCGACCCAAATGGTGATTTACTTCACCGCACAACAGCGCCTAATTTTGACGCTTCACTTGTCGAACTACTAAACGAACAAAACATTGCCCCTGGTTCTGTTATTCATGTGGGAACGCAGTCTCGTTGCTACTGTGAAACGTTAACTACACCTCACCAAACTCAGCTATTAACAAAGCTAGGAAATGACTTTCATCAAGTCAGAGTGAATATAGAAGACGTACCAGAACTCGCCGTTATGCTTGATGCAGTGCCCGCGCTTATAGTTTTAGACATGCAAAATCAGCTTCGCTATTTAGGTCCATACGCAACGGGCTACGGATGCTTTACCGGAAAGAACCTTGTCGAACAGGTTGTAAGCTATACCACACAACTCCCCTACAACGGTGCGGTAATTAACACTGATGCAACTGGATGCTTCTGTTAAACCCTTGGCATGGATTATGTAATTTATCTCTGTATATCGTGATATCACTATAAACATGGCAGAAGGCGCGTATATTTTGCGCACTAGATGCCGTTTCGTGAAAGGTTTACAAGGAGTCCACAATGTCAAAGCGCGCCGTTCTTTATCGCATGGTTACCCCTGATCACATTTGTCCCTTCGGACTTAAGTCGAAAGATTTGCTAGAAAGAAAGGGCTACGATGTTGAAGACCATCACTTGTCCAACCGAAGTGAAACTGACGCTTTTAAAGAGAAGCACAATGTGAAAACCACGCCGCAAACGTTTATCGATGATAAGCGAATTGGTGGCTATGATGACTTACGAGATTATTTCAATTTGAAGCAAGAAAGTGAGTTCGGTTCGCGCTACACACCTATCATTGTGATTTTTTCTTTAGCCGCCCTTGTGGTATTTGCGCTCATGCTAAAAGGTGGACTCCCGACAGGTATTGAACCTTTCATAATGAATTTCATTGGCATCACCATGGTGATCCTCGCATTACAAAAACTACAGGACATTGTAGCGTTCTCAAATCAATTCATTACTTATGACTTACTGGCAATGAAGCACGTAAGGTACGCGTATGTGTACCCTTTCGCAGAAGCGTTTGCTGGGCTTGGTATGCTAGCGGGGCTTCCCGCACTATTAGTTTCACCTGTTTCTATTTTTATCGGTGCAATAGGTGCAGTTTCAGTTATTAAAGCGGTATATATCGATAAACGTGAACTTAAGTGCGCCTGTGTGGGCGGTAATTCAGACCTTCCTCTTGGGTTTATCTCGCTTACCGAAAACCTTGCCATGTTAGGTGCTGGCCTTTACATGCTTACACGATGGATAGCCTAAGTTAAATGAAGGCCGATGCACCCGTGTTGAGCTGGTATCTATTACCGTGTTTACCCGTTGAATTAACAACACGATAATTCACTTGCTATGAGACCCTATTGAGTTTCTTCAATAGGGCGGCTCATTCCTTTAAGGTGCGACACCACACTGCGGCCTAATGCACTTAAATCGTAGCCGCCTTCTAACATGCTGACTATGCGACCATGACAACACTCGTCAGCCACTGCGCGAAGTTGTTGGCTTATCCAGAAATAATCGTCTTCCACCAGTCGCAAATGCGCCATAGGATCTTCTGCGTGGGCGTCAAAACCCGCTGAGATAAAAATCAGCTCAGGTTGAAAGTTGCGCAATGCGTTAAACCAGTGCTGCACTTTTTCTCTAAATACTTCACCTGTAGAGCCTGCTTCTAGCGGCACAGAAAGAATATTACTTGCCGACACCGGTGAACCACTGTGTGGATAAAAAGGATGCTGGAAACTGCTGCAAAGCATGATGCGTTGATCGCCAGCAACAATTTGCTCGGTACCGTTTCCGTGGTGAACATCAAAATCGATTATGGCAACGCGCTTTAGTTCATAGTTTTGAAGGGCATAGCGCGCAGCTATAACAATGTTATTAAAAATACAGAAGCCCATGGCGCTGTCGTATGTAGCGTGGTGACCTGGCGGCCTTGTCGCGCAGAACGCCTGCCTGTCACTACCTTCCATAACCCAATCCACCGCGTTACATCCCGCACCAGCCGACTCAAGTGCTGCATTTAAGCTGTGTCGCATCAAGCCGGTATCTTCGTCTAACCATGCCACGTTATCCTTGCGTTCGGAATAGAGCGTTTTTTCGTGGTCGCTAAATATGGACTGAGCCGCATGCTCAAACACACTTTTCACATAGTAAGGGTCGTGGGCTAGCTTAAGATAAGCTTCAGCAATAGGCGTAGCATCAGCGTGCTCACACACCATATCGAGTCCAGAAGACAGTAATTGGTCGTCTATGGCGAACAGGCGATCCGGTGACTCGGGATGATCTTTCCCTAAGTCGTGTTTAGTGCCGTGTTTGCCGCGAAAAATTTTAATTGTCATGCGAGTGATGCCACATCTAGTACTAACTCTATGTCACTGGGGTCGCCAGTGAACTTCCGTTTAAATTGCGCTTGCTCGAAAATGGCAATCATCGGGCTGTTGTCGCCACGCACGTAGGCCATCATCTTTGCAATGCCTCGTTTTTTCGCAACGTTGATCAATTCGTTTAGCAGCCTGCTTGCCATCCCCTTCCCTTGCTGGGTTTCACGGGTAACAAACGCTGCTTCACAGGTATTGTCATTTGGATTGAAGTAAAAACGCCCTACTGCGTGAATGGTAATACGGGAGCCTTCTTGCCTTACAATACATAACGCAGCATCTGAGCTTTGATCCACCGACACTAAATTACACGACTTTTCGCGCGACATTTGCTTCGGGTCGTAGTTGTAACGCAGCCTTAGTGTTTCTTTCGTATGGGAGTAAAAGAATTCCTGCAAACGCCTTTCATCGGCGGGGTTCAGCGGGCGCATGTAATAGGTTTCCCCCTGAATATTCAGTTTTTTAAGCTGAATAGCACCCAGCTCAGGAATATCGGTTGGGTACTTTTCCTGATAATGAGGCACCCAATAATGCTGTCTTACTTCTTCTAAGAGCGCTGCACGGAATTTGGGGTGTGCTACACGAATAAGTTCCAATGCACGCTCTCGAATGCTTTTGCCTTTAAGCGATGCTATGCCGTATTCAGTCACCACGTACTGAACATTCCCCCGCGAAGTAACAACACCCGCCCCCTCACTTATACGGGGTGTGATACGGGAAATGGTTTCATTCTTGGCAGTAGAAGGCAGCGCTATAATCGCTTTCCCACCTTTGCTGATAGACGCGCCCGTTACGAAATCAACTTGCCCGCCTATGCCACTGTAAAAGTCGTAGCCCAATGAATCGGCCACCACCTGACCGGTTAAATCCACTTCAAGCGCACTATTAATGGCAACCATATTATCGTTCTTGGCAATATTGGTGGGTTTGTTTACGTAGCTACTTGGATAAAACTCGATGTGAGGGTTGCTGTCGATTAAATCGTAAAGCTGGCGAGTACCAATAGCAAAGCTAGTAACAATTTTACCGGGGTGGAAAGTCTTCTTCTTGTTGGTGATAGCGCCCGACTCCAACAGTTCAATAATACTGTCGGTGAGCATTTCGCTGTGAATGCCTAGGTCTTTATGGTTACACAGATATTTAAGGGTGGCACTCGGTATTTTCCCAATACCAAATTGCAGCGTTGCACCATCATCCACCAGCATTGAAACATACTGACCAATTCGCTCTGCCACCGAATCGATAGGCGGCGGCGTTACTTCCACAAGCGGCTCTTCGGCTTCAATGCAGGCCGTTATTTCGCTGATATGAATATAAGAGTGCCCGGCGGTTCTTGGCACCTGAGGATTAATTTGAGCAATGACCTTTTTGCTTTGTCTAATTGCCGACATAGCAATATCCACAGCAGGACCTAGTGAGCAATAACCGAATTCATCGGGTGGGCTTACGTTAACCAGCGCAGCATCCAGTGCTAGCGTACCGTCGCTAAATAAGCTTGATATTTCAGACAGGAAAACGGGGGTATAGTCAGCGCGGCCCTCATCGACCGCCTTACGCATGGCTTCGCCACCAATGAAGAATGTATTCGCTTTAAAGAGGTTTTTATACTCTTCTTTCACCCATCGGGTGTCGCCTAAAGCCAGCATATGAACCAGCTCGATGTCGCTAAACCCTTCGCTGTTGTCAATGAGATGCTGCACTAGTGCATGCGGCACCGAGGCATTTCCGCCAACAAAGACACGGCAACCAGACTTTATCAGCGACGACCATTGTGGCGCTTGAGGTAAACTAAATGTCATTTCCATCTGCCCTGTTTTAAGCAATAACTCATCATGCCATAAAAACAGGCGCTTTCCCGCATTTGCTTAAGCGTGAACTATAAGCGATTGGTCGTAGGCTTACCGATTCATCATTAGTATCGAAATTTTTCCAACCAATTTCTGAAAAACGGAGAAATAACAGATTTGCTATTCGCTAGGCGATGGCCGTCATTAAGTAACAAGAGCTGAGCTTTTTGATGGCGCGCGTACTTTAAGCTATTTTCGATAGGCACGATATCGTCATTCCAGCCGTGCACTAGGCTCACGTAGCCGTCGTAGGGGAACCGTTGAATTTCGTAGTTTGGCAAATACAGTGCAGGAGCCATAAGGAATACGCCTCGTGCCGAGATTTGGCTTGCTGCGGCAAGTGATACATAGCCGCCCATGCTTGAGCCAACCAGAACAACATCATTGCACTTTTCAGCAATAAACTCTTTAAGTCGCGCTAGGCGAGCTTCCGGGCAGTCGAGATCTTGATAATCAATACTCTCTACGCCAAAACCCATATCGCTCGCTACATTTGAAAGCGTTGTTATTTTACTGCCCCATGGACCGCTTTCTTTGCCGTGAGAAAAAACAACGGTGGTCATTACCGATATCCCTATTCAAAAATGAAAAGTTTTTCCCACTCTAGCGCACTTGCTTGTTACTTGTCTTCCCTGTGAAAGAGTTTTTCTACCAGCACATAGAACATGGGCACGAAGAAAATCGCCAAGAAGGTAGCGGCGAACATACCACCCATAACCGCAATACCTATTGCATTTTGGCTGGCTGCGCCTGCTCCGCTAGCTAGTGCTAACGGCGTTACTCCCAAAATAAACGCCATTGACGTCATTAGAATTGGGCGGAAACGCTGAGAGGCTGCATTTGAAACCGCAGTCATTAAATCTTCGCCGTTTTCGTACTGCTCTTTTGCAAATTCGACAATAAGAATAGCGTTTTTCGCCGCCAAACCTACGGTAGTCAAAAACGCTACTTGCAGGTACACGTCGTTCGGCAAGTTGAAAATAAACGCAGCGGTTACCGAGCCAAGAATACCCAAAGGCACCACTAACATAACGGCGAATGGTACAGACCAGCTTTCGTACAGGGCCGCTAAGCACAAGAAAACAATCAAGATTGATAGTGCGTAAAGCATAGGCGCTTGCGAGCCTGCTTCCTGCTCTTCATAAGATAGGCCTGACCATTCGATTGCGAAGCCTGGCGGTAACTGCTCAACCAATTTCTGCATTTCAGCCATTGCTTCACCCGAAGAGATACCTTCAGCAGCACTACCTTGAATATTGACAGACGACACGCCGTTAAAACGCTCTAACTTAGGTGAGCCATAAACCCATTCAGTGGTCGAGAACGTGTTAAACGCCACCATCTCGCCGTCGCTGTTGCGAACAAACCACTTATCCAAGTCTTCAGGGGTCATGCGATGAGGCAAATCTGCCTGCATGTAAACACGCTTAATTCGACCTTTATCAATGAAGTCATTTACGTAGCTGGACCCCCACGCTATTTGAAGCGCGTTATTGATCTCACTTAAATTCAATCCAAGTGCCGACGCTTTCTCGCTATCAATATTGATTTTAAATTGAGGTACGTCACTTAAACCATTGGGGCGAACGCCAGCCAGCTTTGGATTCTGCGCTGCCATGCCCAACAGCTGATTACGCGCATTCATCAGCGCTTCGTGACCATTTCCACCACGGTCGACAAGCTGCATATCAAAGCCCGTTGCATTACCTAGTTCCATGATAGGCGGAGGCACTATAGGAA
This sequence comes from Alteromonas sp. BZK5, assembly GCF_014349115.1. Lineage (NCBI taxonomy): Bacteria > Pseudomonadati > Pseudomonadota > Gammaproteobacteria > Alteromonadales > Alteromonadaceae > Alteromonas > Alteromonas sp. BZK5. Next base: position 52,337 of record NZ_JACSOE010000014.1, read on the forward strand.
AGGCTGAGGCATCTTGAATTTGGCTAAACGCGCCAAAAGCTCGGTTCATCACTGCAAACGCAGAATTATTTTCGTCTCTTACGCTCCAGTCGTTGAAGTTTAAGAAAGCCATACCCGCGTTTTGCGCCTGACCCGCAAAGCTAAAGCCCACAACCGCGAACATGCCGTTAACCGCGTCTTGTTCTTGTTCAAGAATATAGTCTTCCACTTGCTTGATAGACTCGAGCGTACGGCCAGCTGTTGCACCAGGCGGTGTGCTTACCAACACCATCATACGCCCTTGGTCTTCATCTGGAAGAAACGCGCCAGGAAGCTGGCTGAAAATAAATGCCATACCACCTACAAGCAAACCATAAACAACGAAATAGCGCTTAAAGCGTTGCGCCATGTGAGTTGTTGTCTTTTGATAGCGATCGCGGCCTTTGTTAAACGTGCGGTTAAACCAGCCAAAGAAGCCTTTGTTCTTGTCATGGTTTTCCGGATGCTTTTTCAATAACGTGGCGCACAAAGACGGTGAAAGGACGATAGCGACCAATACCGAAAATGCCATAGCTGACACGATAGTAACCGAGAACTGACGATAAATAGCGCCTGCTGAGCCGCTGAAGAACGCCATTGGGATAAATACCGTTGAAAGCACGGCCGCAATACCAACAAGTGCACCTGTGATTTGAGTCATCGACTTTTTAGTGGCTTCGGCAGGTGAGAGACCTTCCTCTTCCATAATACGTTCAACGTTTTCCACCACCACGATGGCATCATCTACGAGCAGGCCGATAGCAAGTACCATAGCGAACATGGTTAGCACGTTAATACTAAAGCCAAATGCCAGTAGCACAGCAAAGGTGCCGAGCAATACCACTGGCACCGCAATGGTAGGGATTAACGTTGCACGCCAGTTTTGAAGGAACAGTAGCATCACCAAGAATACCAGTACTACCGCTTCAATAAGCGTATGAACTACCGACTCGATAGAAAGCTCGATAAAAGGAGAACTATCAACCGGGTAAACCACTTTAACTGTATCTGGCAAATTCGAGCGCAGTTCTTCAACTCGGGCTTTTACTGCCTTAATGGTATCTAGTGCGTTTGCGCCAGAGGCAAGGCTTATCGCCATACCTGATGCAGGCTTGCGATCGTATCGAACAATAACGTCGTAGCTTTGTGCACCCAGTTCAACACGCGCAACGTCACGCACGCGAACCTGAGAACCATCGGTATTTACGCGAAGTACGATGTTTTCGAAATCTTCAACGGTTTGAAGGCGACTTTGCGCTTGAATAGTCGCGTTAATTTGCTGATTTTCTATTGCAGGCATGCCACCTAATTGACCAGCAGACACATCTGTATTTTGTACCTGAACGGCGCCTTGAACGTCAGTAGGTGTAAGATTGTAGCTGTACAGTTTATCTGGATCTAACCATATACGCATTGAGCGCTGCGCACCGAATACCCGTACATTTCCCACTCCATTAACACGGGAAATCGGGTCGCGAAATTGAGAAACTAACAGGTCGCTCAGGTCATATTGCGTCATTGAGTCGTCTTCAGAATAGAAGCCAACTGCCAATGCAAATGCGCTATTTGCTTTAGTTACGGTTACCCCTTGTTGCTGTACTTGAGTAGGCAACAGTGGCAGTGCACCCTGCACCTTATTCTGAGTTTGTACTTGCGCAATATCAGGGTCAGCACCAGGCTCAAAAGTGAGCGTAATAGACATGCTGCTGTTCGAACTGCTTGCCGAGAAATAACGTAGGTTATCAATTCCCGTCAGGCTTTGTTCTATTACCTGAGTAACCGAATTCTCTACGGTTTCTGCAGATGCTCCAGGATACGTTGCTGAGATAGTCACCGAGGGCGGTGCCACCTTGGGATATTGTTCAATGGGGAGTGAGGTAATTGCCAACACACCCGCCATCATTGTGATAATTGCCAGCACCCATGCAAACACGGGCCTGTCTATAAAGAAACGAGCCATATTACTTAAATCCCTTGTTTGCTATCGTGAGCCACGTGATGATGGTTGCCACTCTGACGGATTAACTTTCGCGCCAGGCTTCACCTTCTGATATCCAGTTACAATTACCTTTTCGCCTTCGCTCACACCGCTTAGGGCAACATATTGGTCTCGATAGATTTTGCCTATTTCCAAAGTACGGCCTTCAACTTCGTTGTTTTGGTTAACAACATAAACTGAAAGCGAACCGTCTGGTTGGCGTGTCGTTGCGCGTTGAGGAACAAGCAGCGCATTTTCGCGTCCAGTAATGACGTGGCCTTTCACAAACAAGCCAGGCAGCAATACACCATCTGGATTTGGCATTTCAGCACGAAGTGTTACCGACCCAGTGGTCTCATCAACCGTTACCTCAGAAAATTTAACGCTGCCTGTTTGGTCGTAACGCTTGCCTGTTACTTCATCTACCGTTAATTCAACATCCATCGAACCTTGGTTTCTCATTGACTGACGAAGCGTAATAATTGACGCACCTGACTCCTGCATATCAATGAAAACTGGGTCAAGCTGTGTAATGGTTGCAAGTTGCTGAGATTGGTTCGTAGTAACAAGGGTACCTTCAGTAACAAAAGAGCGGCTAATACGCCCGCTGATTGGGGCGTACACTTTGGTGTAACCCATGTTAACCTTCGCTACGTCAACAGCAGCCTCAGCTACGCTGATTGCCGCTTGCGCTTGATCTTTCTGAGCAATTACGTCGTCATATTCTTGTTTGCTTACCGCGTTTTGCGCAACAAGGTCGTCATAGCGTCGCGCCTTTGCTTCCAACGTTTTAAGGTTCGCTTGAACACTTTTCAAATCGGCTTTTGCGCTATTTAACTGTGCTAGATAACGGGCTTCGTCAATTTGATAAAGCTGCTGTCCTTTTTCTACATGTGCGCCTTCTTCAAACAAGCGCTCCGTAATAACACCATCTACCTGAGGACGCACCTGAGATTGACGAGACGGGCTTACTCGGCCCGGTAACACCATTTCATGTACTACAGGTTCTTGTTTCAGTGTAACTACCGATACTGAGGGTGCAGGCATACCTTGCTGAGCACCTTGCTGTGCTTGCTCGCCTTCATTCGAACACCCAATAACGCCGACAAGGGTTATTAATGCTGCAGTAACATAAAAAATGCGACTCATAAATTTTCTATTTCCCAATAACTTTTTGTACAGAACACGGCCTTTGCTCTGCATATCCAATATTAAAATTAAAGCTTATTGCTTCCGGTGCACCGAATTATCTAGCGCATTTCAAAGCCTGAAACTGCGATAATTGGTTTTGAAGTGGCATAGTTAAGCGATCATTGATACGGATCTACGCTCTTATAGGTCATATTGTGCGCATTTATAGATGATAATAAAAGTCAATGAAGTTGAAATTACTGAAGTTGTCGGTCAAATACCTGAGCGTGTATACGTTATACGAATAAAGCGAAATCAAAGCGCACTTAACGTTCTATTTTAACGAATAATAACCCAGCAATAACTGGTAGGCGTGAATGACGTCTTGGGCTTCCTGTTGCATTCCTCCCTTATCAGGGTGAACCAACTGCAGGGCTTTTTTATATACTCGTTTTAGTACCGACAAAGAAACATGTTCATCTTGGGGCAGGCCCAGAAGCGCGTGGGCATCGGCAATATCTTCCTGCTCAAAGGTGTGCGCGTTTCCTGAGGCCATGCGATGCCAAAACGCATTGAGCAGTGCATCTACACTTTTTCTGTCGGCCTTCTCAAAATTGCCCCAGTCCAAGTAGTATTCAGCTAAGGCATCAGCTTCGGTTATTGCTCCAACCTTATCCTGACTTTCTTTATCTTTATAATTGTCGCCGTGGGTACTATTTTTGTCGCTGTGGGCACTTTCTTGGTTTAGCTTAATATTAAGAGTATGAATGTCTAGCACGCCTTCGCCCTGCTCTATCCAACGACGTTTAAGTTGATAAAGGGCGTGAAACACAATGAAATGGGTTTTAAAGAGCATTAAAGGCTCTCGTAACGAAGCGTCATCAAAAAATTGATATGGCGCTTTTTTCAGAATTTCAATGAGCTCATACTCGCTTACACCACGTTGAAAAAGCGGCTTTTGTGTCGATAACGTATCAACAAGTAGTTCGGCTTGAAGCACGTAAACTTCGCTGGCATCAGGCTGATTTTGCAAAACCAATTACCTTGCTTTAAATAGGGTTCATCCAGGGCTCGCTGGTCATTGATGTACGTTAAAGACCAGCAGGCCCTAGTGTACAAACATGTTAAATATTGGCCTAGTACCGACTTTATTGCTAGGAAGTAATCCAAAACGCAACGTTCACGGTTAAAGTAGCTTAGTAAAAATAAAATAATAACTTTGGAGCCCACTTGAAAGCACTCATTGCCCTCACCAGCATTGTCGGGTTTCTTATGTTGTTCTACCCGGCCCCCTTTATCAGTATGCCGGTGAGCATGATGAGCAAAGCCAGCGCAGTTCCTCCAATCCATAACATTACTACCGATGTCACTAATCCGCCGGAATTCGTTGCAATTACACCGCTATGCGAAGGTGCGCCTAACTCCATCGCTTATGAAGGCGGTGAAGTCACTAAGCTAACGGGCTTTTTTGTAATTGGACCTAACTTTAGTGGGCCAACTTTAAGACAACGACTCCTGCAACAATAAGTGCTACGCCGAAATATCGTGCCAATGACGAGGGGTCGCCATAAAACATAACACCCACTAAAAATGTTCCCGCGGCGCCTATTCCTGTCCACACAGCGTACGCCGTTCCAATTGGAATTTGTTTTTGCGCCATCCATAAACAAAAACCACTGGCAGCCATAAACCCAACCGCAAGTAAAATACCCATTACGCGGGTTTCCGCCTCTTGTGACATTTTTAGCCCAACAGGCCAACCAATTTCCAGAAGGCCCGCCACAATCAAATAAATCCAGCTCACCAGTCTATCCCTCTCTTCGCGCTCATCGTCAACTATCACAGATGCGTAGCGTACCGTCTTAAATCATAAAGCGTACTCGACGCGTCGTAATATTTTGCTATTTAGCGCTTTTGCCTTACAAACTCGCCAACTGAATACTTACCATACCTAATACCGCAGCATTAAGACGGTTAAACCAACGCCAGAAATTAGGGCGCTGCATATGGTGCGCAAAACGTGCGGTTAAGGTACTCAAACCTACGAACCAAACTACAGATGCACCAATAGCTCCCCCCACAAACCACCATTTATTTTCTTGCCACTGACTAGCTAAGTTTCCCATCAATAATAAAGTGTCTAAATAAAAGTGGGGATTTAACCAAGTTACTGCCAAGGCTATGAGCAGTGCTTTTTTGAACGACAGTTGCTTTTTCGCCATTTCTAAAACAAGCGCGTCGTTGGCCAAAGATGATTTTATTTTGTTAAAAGCAATCCACAATAAGAACGCAACACCAGCCCATTTGGTGATAGACACCAGCATTGGGTATTCCTGCAACAGCAAGCCAAAGCCCATCGCACCTAAGCTTATTGAGATAGCATCGCTTAGGATAAACAGCAGGACAAATAAGGTTGTCCACTGTCGCTTCATCGATTGCTCAATCAAAAAACTGTTTTGTGCGCCTACTGCAATAATTAGGGTACCGCCCATCACGAAACCACTCGTTGCTGCCGCCAACATGATAAATGCCTCTTAGTGTAAATAAGTTCAAACGCCATAGCTGTAACGCGGTTTAAGGTTACATGCTGAATAATTGGCTTGATTTTATACACCTTGAAAGACTAAATTAAATTAATGATATTTGTTTTGAATAAGTCAAATTAATACTTATAACCTTCTTTTCACAGGTAGCCACTAATGTTGGATTACGACGCGCTTCGATGCTTTCATGAAGTGTTACGCTACGGCGGATTTGAAAAAGGTGCACAGGCCCTAAATCTCACCCAATCGGCGGTATCGCAAAAAATAAAACGGCTAGAGCAGAATGTGGGCGGCCCAGTGATGGTTCGCACCAAGCCACTTCGCGCTACGCCACTAGGAAAAGAGCTGCTGGCTCATATTCAAAAAGTAAGCGTATTAGAAGAAGCGCTGAATATACAAAGTGGATTAGAAGCGTCGGCTGCACCTATAAGCGTTGCCGTGAATAACGATGTGCTGGCTACCTGGTTCTCGCAAGTAATGGCCGCGTTTAGTGATAAGCGTGCCAACCCGATTCATATTGTTAATGCGGATCAAACTCAAACCCGAGACATATTACAGCAAGGCCGTGTAATGGCTTGCATTAGCCAAACAGGTACACCCGTTACCGGTGGGCAATCTATAAGACTGGGAACTATGCGCTATCAACTTTATGCATCGCCTCGCTTCATTGAGCGATACCTGCATAAAGAAATATCACCCCAGAGCGTGATGAGTACACCGGGCTTGCTGTACGACGAATACGATGTGACTTTGCTGACTGATTATCAACGAGAATGTTTGAACATAGCCCCCTCTTTTACAACTTGTCATTGGTATCCATCGTCCCATGGCTTTGTCAAAATGGCGCTCGATGGCGTGGTGTGGGCTTTGCTACCTACGCTTCAAGTTGAACAAGAGGTTAACGAAGGCGATCTCGTACCGTTATTTCCTCAAAAAGAGCTTGGTGTACCGTTATTTTGGCATTGGACAACCCTTGAATCGGCAGCGCTTGCCGACTTGACCAAAGCCGTAAAGAATATAGCGAAAGCGCAGCTTAAATGACCCTAATATACTGCGTGTGTGATACGTTGCTGGAAGGTTAATTAAGAAGACGCAAATTGAGCCGTTTTATGCTTCTCCTTAACGCTGTACATCAGTTTATCTGTTTTATTTAACAGAGTGGTGAGATCTTTGCAGCGTGCATTTGTGATGTATGTGCCTACGCTTGCCGTAACAGAAATAACAGCAATGTATACATCGCTTCTGAGCTAACGATTAGTTCCAATTAACGTCTTTCTATGGCAGGAATCTCAATATATGCATCGGGATCAGATTCTTTTAGCGCATTAAGTTTACGTTTTCTTGTCGCTCGCTCATCAATAGTTTCACCAAAAACCTGTACATGTAAGTCGGCAATCAGCGCCTTGCCCTGTTCATTGGTAATTATCCCTAGAAGCTCGCCAGCGTGCATAAACCCTTGTACCCGATATTTCTCAGCATCGACTTTTTTACCGTTTTTGCTGGCTGTATAAAGCGCGATAAGCTGTTCGGTACAAGCATCTAAAAAACGTACCTTCTGTTTCTCATCAATCATTATCTTATTCTTTCCTTCGGTGGCTTGTATTCAGACACCTTAGCGAGATTTTGATGCTATGGGTAGATGTAAGGTTAACTATGCGAGTTCAAATAGCGTTAGGCTTGGTTGCTGCCTTGGTACTTGCTCCCGTTGTTGTTGCAAAAGGAAATGCTCATCATTGGGAAACGTCACCCCATCGTTTATCTGCATTGGTAGGTACCACTTACACAAAAAATTGGGGAAACGCATTTACACTAGGGAAGATGCGAATAAGTCCCCGATATGAGATCATAGCTGCATAGTAAATCACAGCCATTACCGCCTGTGAGCCAACAGTTAACTTTTGCCGATAGTGAGTTTTCCAGCAAGCGCCGCCAGACCCGTAAAGAGCTATTCTTATCCAGAATGGATAACCTGCTGCCGTGGACTCAACTGCTGGAAGTGATTGACCCCTTTTATCCTAAAGCAGGCAATGGCAGACGTCCGTACGCGCTTGAGACCGTGTTTCGCATTCATTGTATGCAGCAATGGTATAACCTTGGTGATGAAGCGATGAAAGATGCGTTATATGAAATTGCTTCGATGCGCCAGTTTGCGCAACTGTCGCTGGATAAAGCCATTCCAGACCGTACCACCATTATGAACTTCCGGCACTTGCTGGAAAAACACAAGCTGACTCGCAAATTATTCAAAACGGTTAACCAATGGCTGACGGACAGCGGTGTGATGATGACGCAGGGTACACTGGTGGATGCCACGATTATTGAAGCGCCAAGTTCTACTAAAAATAAAAAGAATGAGCGTGACCCGGAGATGCATCAGACCAAGAAAGGCAATGAATGGCACTTTGGTATGAAAGCCCATATTGGTGTGGATGCCAAGAGTGGCCTGACCCATACGCTGGTGAGCACCGCCGCAAACGAGCATGACCTGAACCAGTTGAAAAACCTGTTGCATGGCGAAGAAGAATTCGCTTCCGGCGATGCCGGTTATCAGGGCGCAGAGAAGCGGGAAGAGTTAAAAGATACGAATGTGGAATGGCTGATTGCTGAACGCCCCGGAAAAGTCCGGTCACTGAAAAAGCATCCTCGCAAAAACAAAACGGCCATTAACATCGAATACTTAAAAGCCAGCATCAGGGCAAAAGTGGAGCATCCGTTTCGGATCATCAAATGTCAGTTTGGCTTTATCAAAGCACGCTATAAAGGACTGATGAAAAATGACTCACAGTTAGCCATGTTATTCACCTTGTCGAACCTGTTTAAAGTAGACCAGATGTTAAGGCGACAGCCAAGATCTGTCTGAAATCCGGGAATAACCCGGAATAAGGCCGAAATCAGGCCTAAAACGGCAGTATATTGGCCGAAATTGAAAATTTAGCGTCCAAAAATTAGACGGCGAATGCAAAGGCTGGTTCAAGAACTAAATTGCAGGACTTATTCGCAGTTTCCCTAACGCATTCGGATCAGGCCGCGGAATGTGGCACAACCTACGAGGGTGTTATGATGGCAATAACTTAACGGTTATTGATCCACGAGCATAGACTGATGAGAAGGTGACCACGGCGGAGTGAGTAAGGTAAGCGCTGTTCATTATAATTAATGAATAATCCACGAATACCAGCATAATAACCGACGACATTACTGCCTCTTCCGATGCGTTAGCTCAATTTATTATGAGCGAGAAACAAAGCTAATTATGGGCTGAAAGAGTGTCAGGGAAGCGCTCGTTCAGGGTTGACAAAGGGAGTCATACCAACACCCAGAATGAAGGTCAGTGAGGTCATCAGAATGGGACGTAAACGTTGTTTCGCCGCAGTCAGTGCCGCATCAAAAGGTTCCATGCCCTAATTTACGTTATGCTGGGCAAACTCCACAATAAGAATGGCACCGTAAGCATGATTGCCAGCGGGATCGCCCAGCTTTCATATAATGCCGCCAGGATCATAAACACAGCAATAATGGTAATGCTGTAAAGCAGCAGGGTTTGATTGCCATTTTGCTTTTCTTCGTACGACAACCCCGTCCAGGCGATATCGATACCGTCAGGCAGTGAATATGCAATACTTTCCACTTCCTGCAGCGCTTCTCCTGAACTTATCCCTGGCGTGGTCGAGCTCTGAATTTCACGGGAAGAGCTACCGTTAAAACGGGTAAGCTTGGGCGGACCGTACGTCCACTCACCGGAAGCAATTTCCTTAAGCTGAACCATGCCGCCCTGTTCGTTGCGTACATACCAGTCGTTGATATCTTCCGGCAGCATGCGGTATTTGTCTTCGGCCTGCACGTAAACACGTTTGATGCGCCCGTTTTCGATGAAATCATTCACATACGCGCCACCTAAAGCCGCCCTTAATGTCTGGTTAATCGTTTATATCGGCCCCCCTAATGCTCGCGCTTAAATCCTGTCAACATCCAGTTTGAGTAAGAACCCAATCTAGCATGAACAGTGTCGGCGGGCTGTATCTTTAGCGCCTGGAGGGTGATACATACGCTAACGTTTGATCAAGTGACACGCGCATTTTTTCAACAATTTCGTCGATTTGCGCTTCAGTCACAATCAAAGGCGGACACAATGCCAGAGAGGATCCCGCCACCGTACGGCAAATCAAGCCGTTGTTCTGACAGACCTGCATAGCATAACTACCCACCGCACCGCCCTTGAAAGGCTCCCCGGTTTTTTTGTTCGCCACCAGCTCGATGGCGGCAATCATCCCCTTTCCTCTAACCTCACCAACCAGTGGATGCTGTTCAAACACTTTCAGTTTGGATTGCATGTAGTTACCTGTTTTTTCAGCATGCTCAAACACACCATCTCTTAGGTAAATCTCAAGCGTCTTCAGGGCGACGGCACAAGCAACAGGATGACCACTATAGGTATACCCATGGCCAAAGACACCAACATCTCGGCTTTGCTGCTTAATGGCCTCGAACATTTCACCTTTAATAACCGAGGCACTGATTGGCATGTATGCAGAAGAAAGCTGCTTCGCCAAAGTCATCATATCGGGTTTTTTAATTCCCATGGTATTGCAGCCGAAGTCACTACCAGTGCGCCCAAAGGCTGTGATCACTTCATCAGCCCAAAACAATATATCGTATTTGTTAAGTACCGCTTGAACCTTCTGGTAATAACCTGCCGGTGGAACAATAACACCGCTTGCACCTGTAATCGGCTCAGCGATAAAAGCAGCGATGGTCTCTGGCCCTTCAGACACTATGAGGCGCTCTAAATTGTTGACGATACGATCTACAAACTCCGCCTCAGACTCGTTAGGAAAAGCATTTCGATAGTAATGAGGCGCATCAGTCCGCAACACACCTAATGATTCAAACGGTAACCCAAAATGCGTGTGGTTTGGTGGCAGTCCAGTGAGTGACGCGGACGCGACAGTGACACCATGATACGAACGCTCTCTGGCGATAACTTTGTATTTCCCAGGCTTACCAATGGCATTAAAGTAATAACGCAGCATTTTAATGTGCGTGTCGTTGGCATCACTGCCAGAGTTACCGAAAAACACCTTCGCGTCATCCATCGGCACCATTTGCGCCAATTTTTCTGACAGGTCCATGCCGACCTGGTGTGTTTTTCCACCAAACATGTGAGAATACGATAAACGGCTCATCTGCTCTGTGGCAGTTTCTATCAACTCTTTATTGTTGTATCCCAAGGATGTACACCACAGGCCCGCCAACCCTTCAATGTACTTGTTGCCCTGATTATCAAAAACGTATGCGCCTTCGCCACGTTCAATAGTCAATGTTTCTGTCGCATACAGATTAGTTGTCGGGTAAATAATTTGGCTCATTATCGCTTTCTATGTGCTCTCTGTTGGTTGTTGTATCGCGTTATTGTGGTGTATAAATAATTCAGGTAGTCAATATATTAACTGAGATTAAACCAGTACCAAATAGTTACGTACTAGTTGTTAATTGTAACCCAATACAAAACACGCATTATCTTCATAACTATCTTCATTCCATTCAGAGGCATTAGCATTGTCGTTTTTTTTGCGGTGTAACGCTTCTTCCTGTTGCTGGTTTTGTCTGGTTTGTTTTTTTTGTTCAGTGTTTGAATCTGACGTAATCATGCTCTTATCCTCAGTGTTAGTAGTGTACGATCACCAGAGAAGGGGCGAACAGGTCTATAGTCCTTCAGGACTCGCTGAGTGATGATAGACTTAATCGCATCTTCCCAGAAAGAGCTGGTGTTTGATGTATAGCCCTCCCATGTTTTAACTATGGAACATTTCAGAAATTTAGAGTAATTCCCTTTATTAGGTACCATATAGCGAAAGGTTAACGTCTCCTTTTTGACCGTTTGAGTGAAAGGTATTCGGGCTTTTATAAATGAAAAAAGGGGCGAAAGCACTCACTGGCTCCTTCGCCCCTATGCAGTTAAATGGTCACTTTTATTCGACTTCTTTGGCGACAAACTTGCCTGCTAACTCTTCGTTGTACTGTCCATTTTCTATGACCCGCTGCCCATTCACCCAAACCTCGCTAAGACCTGTGGACAGAAGATTCCAGTTAGAGAAATCAGCATTGGCCTGATACGCATTCTCATCCCAGATTATGATATCAGCTGCGTACCCTTGCCTGATAAAACCTCGCTGCTCAATGCCTAAAACGTTGGCCGTTTGACCTGAGCTACGGGTAATAAACTCGTCAATGCTCAAATACTTTTTGTCTTTGACATACGTTTCAAACTTTTTGGGAAAGCTGGCATATTTCCTTGGATGACCATTGGTGCCGTCAGAGGAAGTGACCACCCAGCTTTTCTTCATAAAATTGGCTAAATCTGACTCAGACATGTTGAAGGACGCCACTCGTATTGGGCCCCTCTGAACGAGATTCATCGCCGCTTCTGCGGGGGGCAAACCCAGTTCCTGAGACAACTGTTTTAAGGTTTTACCAACCAGATTAGTATCGTCAAACGCGGTGACTAATAATGCCTCTGGACCGCCTCTACGGCGGATATTCTCCGAAATTTCCGCTACCAACTTTATCTTCAGCTCCGGATTATTTAGTCTGTCATAGAAGGCCTGTTTCGAATCGGCCATGACCCATTTTGGCATAATAGCGTTATGTAATTTTGTGCCCGATGCTAACCAGGGGTATTGATCGGCACTGATACTGGCCCCGGCCTCCTGCGCGGATTCGATGATATTAATCGCGGCCTCACTCAGGCCCCAGGCATCAACGCCAAGGGCTTTAATATGGGCAAGGTGGAGGTGTATACCAGCCTCGCCTGTAATATGAATCGCCTCTTCCAATGCGGCTATAAAACCAATATTAAACGTGGCCTCGTCTCTTAGATGGGTGTCATAAATACCCTGGTATTTAGCGGCTGTTTCCGCTAAAGCGACAACCTCTTCAGTAGAGGCGTAGCTGCCGGGCACATAATAAAGCCCTGTAGACAAGCCAAGTGCGCCTTCTTTCATCGCATTATCAACCAACGTCTGCATTTGTTTTATTTCTGCATCGCTGGCGGTGCGGTTTTCCGTTCCCATCACCGCGGCTCTCACCCGATTGTGACCAACCAAAAGCGCAACGTTGGTACCAATTCCATTATCTTCCAGTTGCTGTGCCAGCTTAGCAATCTGATAATCGCCGCCCCCATCATTGCCGCTAACAACCGTAGTTACGCCTTGAGTTATATAATTTAAATTATGGTTTTTATCATTACTTAACAGCTCGTCCATGCTATGTGTGTGGGGATCAATAAACCCTGGGCTAACAATTTGGCCACTGGCGTCAATGATGGTCTTCGCCGATATCTGCTGTTGGCCGGCTTCAAACACACCGCAGATAAGTTCGCCGCAAATTGCCACATCGACGTTTTTTTCACCACTCGAATCACCCAGATATACCTTGCCGTTCTGAATCAGCGTGTCGGCTTTAAGGATGGACGCTGTTTTCGAGCTACAACCCTGAATGCCAAGTGTTGATGCAAAGATTAAAGGGAGTAATAGGACAACTTTATTCATGGCTGCAACTCCTGATTATCCATCATCATGGTCTTCATTAACTGATTAGCCGCATCAATAGCAAAGTCGTTAATAAACGCTCTGTCAGTGTTATCGCCCATTTCATAAGTAATGGCGTGAACCTTATAGTGGTCGGCGAAATACTGCTTAAAAACGCCCAGGCCAGGATTATTTCCTGGCTTTTGAATCACGCTGAAGTTTTTGTATTGTTTATCAACTGCCTTCAGCCAATTGTTAACCAGGTATCTTTGCTCCATACCGAAGTCGTTGGGCATAGTATAAAAAATGTCTCTGCGGGTAGAGTGAAAGTCCACTGCCATGGCCATTTTGCCACCGGCCTGGACCAACTTATTAATGTGTTCATGCACCGCCCGTACCTCGGGCTGCGCAAATTTTTTCCAGTCGCGGTTAAGGTCGACGCCGTTAACGTTATGACGCCAATGCCCCATCTGCACGCCATCGGGATTTAAATTAGGCACGATGAGAATGTTAAACCTGTTCCGAAACGATTTCGCGACAGAGCTATCTGACAAAAGATTCTCAGTAAAAGGAAATAACGCCAGCGCGCCAGTAATTTCGGGCGGGTGTTGCCTACCTAGTATTACTAACCACTCGTTTGCCTGCCGATTGCCTCTTACTTCCAGTGCATTTATGGGCCGGCCTTGAACAGACTCACCAATGACACTTTGCGTAGTGTTAGAACTCTCGGCAAGCCGGTTAACCCACTCATTATAGTCCTGGTTCGTGATGATTTCTTGTGCTGCAATAAAAATGGGTTGTTTGGAGAGAGCGACCGTAAAGACCAGCTTTTCTTTATCTTTTACATACTCAACACCTTCCCAGTGCTGCCCGTCTTTACTCAGCTTGGGGGGATAACGGTTGTCGCCGTCGATGACCCTAATCGCGACTTCAACCTGCTTTTTCTCCTCACTGGAAAGTTTAAACGCATACCAGGGGCTGTTATTTATAGGTGTGTTTTCGGGTTTTAAAACGATTTCAATTTTATTCTGTGAGTTGCTCTGGCAAGACTCAATCATTTTATCAGAGCTGGCACCGGCAAAGTCATTGTCAAAAGTGACCTGGTCAAACTCACAGGGATAAGCTGCAGCAGGCGCCAACGCTATCGCCGCTAGCACTATTGTGCAGGTGTGTTTTATGTATTTTTTTAGTGGGCTTCGGTAACAAAACAAACTTTGCCTACTCCTGTAATTCTTTTATCAGACCCTTACCTTGGCAATATAAATTGCAACAATCCATTACCGGATTGTTTACAACTCATAACCTCAGGCTATAGTCTTTTACAATATAGTTAAAATACACGACTTTCATAAGCTGCTAGTTTGTTCTGATAACACCAATAATAGGGGAACCACAGCAATGCAAAACTCGGGGAAACTCGCATTTGCTATCTTCTTGCTGGCGCTAATCGCGGCGCAATTTATCAACAGCAAGGTGCAAAAAGTCTGGGTTGAACAATCCTACGTTTATGACCTGTACGACAATGAACAGGGCCGACTGTCCTACATGTTCAAAGGCCAGGAGCTCACTATTGAGCAGATAGTGCCCTATGCATCTTCACCTTTAAACCAAGCTAATTTAAGTAATGGCCAGCCGCCCGAATTGGGTCAGCAATGGGTCGACCAAGACGGACAGGTTAAACTCCTCAAACCAGCTTTTCATTTTGGTCTGTGGTCGCTGCTGCCCGCTTTTGTCACGGTAGCACTTTGTTTGTTAACAAGAGAGCCTCTGACCGCTCTATTTGCCGGGATTGTCTCGGGCGCCATTATGCTTGGTAATTACGACCTCACTGACAAAGTATTGATCCCAAACTTGTCTACCGAAGGTGCTGCCTCATTACTTTTGCTCTACCTTTGGCTGCTTGGCGGATTATTGGGGATCTGGTCTAAAACGGGGGCGGCTCACGCCTTTGCAGAGTTTATGACGGAAAAATTCGTTACCGGCCCGCGCTCGGCAAAATGCATTTCCTGGATGCTAGGTGTGCTGTTTTTCCAGGGGGGAACCATGAGTACAGTTTTGGTAGGTACTACGGTCAGGCCATTAGCGGATAAAGCCAAAGTAAGCCATGAAGAAATGAGTTACATTGTCGATTCAACGGCCTCACCGATTTCTTCGGTACTCGCTTTTAACGCCTGGCCGGCATACATTCAAGCGCTTATTTTTGTTCCGGGCGTGTCCTTCCTCGCCACCGAAGCAGACAGAATCAGCTTTTTCTTTTCCAGTATCCCCTTTAGTTTTTATGGTATTTTCGCAGTTATCGGCACGTTGCTTTTGAGTCTGAATATCACTATCTTTGCCGGTGCGCGTATTCGTGCAGCCAAAGCAAGAGCAGATCGAACAGGCCAGTTAGATGGCCCCGATGCGACACCACTAACAGCCAAAGAGCTGCAACACCCTGAAGTGCCGAGCCATTACAAACCTCACTACTTAGAGTTTCTGATCCCCCTTGTCTCTCTGATTTCCTGCGCGGTTTTGACATTTGTTTTTTTAGGCAGCCCAAACGTGAACTGGGCGTTTGGCGTGGCTCTCTTGCTGGCCTTTTTCATCTCGCTGGCAAAAGGCATGTCGCTGATTGACGTTATGGATGGATTTGGCAGTGGTCTAAAAAGCGTTGTATACGCGTCCGTTATTTTGCTGCTCGCCGTCATTGTTGGTGCTATCAGCAAAGAAATTGGCGCAGGCCTGTATTTAGTGTCACAAATTGGCGAAACCATGCCGTTTTGGTTGTTACCCATCACACTGCAACTCATGACAATGCTCATCGCCTTTTCAACAGGCACAAGTTGGGGAACTTATGCCATTGCGTTTCCGTTAGCGATGCCATTAAGCTGGGGTATTGCCGTTAATTCTGGCATGGACAATCCAGAGATATTCATGATGATTTGTTTCGCCACCGTATTGAACGGTAGCGTATACGGCGACCAGTGTTCACCCATTTCTGACACGACTATACTCAGTTCCATGACCACAGGCTGTGACCTTATGGATCACGTTAAATCGCAAATAGTGCCTGCTTCCTTTGCTGCAGCTATCGCCGGTTTATTGTGGACATTTTGTGCGGTGTTATTCACTTAAGGGTAAATCGACCATGCGACTTCGACATATTGAAATTTTTCACGCAATTTACACCACTGGCACTATCACCAATGCTGCAGAACTGCTTCGTGTCTCGCAGCCTTCGGTGAGTAAAGTTTTATCGCATGCGGAAATGCAACTGGGGTTTCAGCTCTTTGATCGTGTTAAAGGCCGGCTCATCCCTACCCGTGAAGCGGAAATGCTGTTTCACGAAGTCGATAAAATTTACCAGCAGATCCGCTCCATAAATAACACCGCTCGCAATATAAAACGCTCTAGCAAAGGTACCATCAGAATGGGAGTAACACCTGCTTTGGGTTTTGAAGCTGTCCCTGAGGCGATTGCCGATTTTCATCGGGATTATCCCAACGTCAGCTTTGAAGTGAAAACGATGCACAACGACGAGGTGATGCAATCATTAATTGAACACAAATGTGACTTTGCCATGTTGTACTCGCCCAAGGAAATGCCTGGTGTAGAGTCCAACAAATGCGCCGATTCTGAACTGGTCTTCATGTATAACAAACACTGGTTTGATAAAGCCAAGACATCGTTGCAGATGTCTGATCTGGAGGACAAAGAACTCATTGATATCGCTGACAGTGGTCCACTGGCGGATATGTTGTGGACCAGAATGATGAAAGAAGGTGTGCGATTTTCTTCAGAGGTAAAAGTACAAACCTATTTCATCGCCGCGAGAATGGTTGCAAAAGGCATAGGGTTTTGTGTTGTTGACAGACATACAGCGGAAAGCAACCTGTGCGGGGATGTTGCCATCGCTTCATTTGAACCCAAACTGACTTTCGACATCTGTTTATTGCATTTGGCAAACAAAGGTATACCCAAGGTCGCCGAAGAGTTTATTCCGTATTTGAAAGACACCATTGCTTCTGACTTTTAAAAAGCAATGGTGATACGGCAGTAAGAAGCACCGATAACAGCTTTGTATCGTAGTCTTAGCTTGCTTTCTGCTTGCGCTAAAACTGAACAAACATTAACCGCTTTTTTTTTAAAATCCATCAGTGAGAGCATTGGGTCGTCTTGGGTCTGAAGCGCCGAACATGAAGCCATCTTTTACCATAATCGACTGAGTACTGCCCATGGTGTAGGTTTCTTTGACGTTTTGCCCCTTTTGCTTCAGCAGTTCAATGGTATCTCTATTAAAGCCGGGCTCGACCTCTAACACGTCTGGTATCCACTGATGATGAATACGCCGTTGATTGGTCGCCTCAGTGACATTCATGCCATGATCAATAGAATTAACTATCATTTGCGCGACAGCATTGATGATTCGGCTACCGCCGGGGCTGCCCGTAACCATAAAAGGTTTACCCTCTTTCAATACAATAACAGGCGACTGTGAACTGACTGGTCGTTTTCCCGCTTCAAGCTTATTAGCTTTACTGGCAATGAAGCCTTTCGCCCCTTTTATGCCGGCCCGAACAGAGAAGGTATGAATTTGATTGTTAAGCAAAAAACCAGTGCCTTTAACCACTTTGCCGTTGCCAAAGGAATAGCCCAGGGTATAGGTATTGGACACAGCGTTTCCGTCACCGTCCACGATAGAAAAGTGAGTTGTTGAAGGACCTTCATCGCCTAAGCGATCGCCTTTAAGTGTTAAGGCATCAATCGATTCGTTGAGCTTAATTTTGTTCGCTAATTTATTTGCCCTTTTTTTATCAATTAGCCATTTAACCGGAACAGCATAAAAATCCGGATCTGCCATGTAGGTGCCGCGGTCTGCAAAAGATAGCTTCATGGCTTCTGCCATCACGTGGTATGACTGACTACCGATACCCCATTCGCCGAGTGGATAATTCTCCAGAATGTTAAGCATTTGCATAATAGTAACCCCGCCAGAACTCGGAGGCGGCATGCCAAGCACCTGATATCCGCGATAGTCGTTCGACAGCGGTTTCTTGATTTTTACCTGATAACTGGCCAAATCTTGGTGGTCAATGTGCCCACCGTTTTTCTTCATATCCGCAACGATTTTTTCTGCGATCTCACCCTTATAAAAGGCATCGGGCCCGTGTTTGGAAATCTGTTTTAGAGACCAGGCTAAATCGGACTGAATCAGTTTATCGCCCCTCTGGTAGCTTGTCCCATCGGGTTTGTAGAATGAGGCCCGTGTGCTGTCATTTTCAGTTAGCCATCTTTTTTTTGAGTCTAATATTTGAGCCAAATCATAGTTGACTACAAAACCTTGCTCAGCCAGCTCAATGGCTGGTTGTAAAAGTGCTGGCCAACTAAGTTTGCCGCTGCCAAACTTGCGCCAAACCTCATGCATACCGGCGACCGTGCCTGGTACACCTGCAGCATGCCAGGAGGTGGCCGATTTTCTGTTTTTCTCGCCCGCTTCGGTAAGAAAGTGCTGTGCTGTAACGCCAGTAGGGGCAGTTTCTCTGTAGTCGATAGCATAGGATTGCTGCTTTTGATTCGAATGGAAAACCATAAAGCCGCCACCACCAAGATTACCTGCTCTGGGCAGTGTCACCGCAAGCGTGAACCCGACTGCGACGGCCGCATCAATAGCGTTCCCGCCTTGTATCAGAATGTCTATTCCTACTTCTGTAGCCAGGGTATTCTGAGTCGAGACCATGCCATTTTCCGCTACCACGGGGGAGAAAACATCCTGATATCGCACGATACCGGATTTTGACAAGTGGTAGGGATGTTTAACGGGTTGTGCTACAACTGGCAACATCAATGACAAACACATGGACAGAAATGCCGAAAGAACTTTCATATTCACTCCCAATGAAAGGCCGATGTGGTTAACATCAGGCTTTTAGTGCTGTTACCCGCTAAATTGCGGGTAACGACTGATTATCCAGGCTGACTATCAGAAGCTGTAGTTAACCGATGTGTAGAAGTAACGACCGCGGCTGGAGTGAAGTTGTCCATCGTAGCCGAATGTGGTGTCCGCCAATGGCGGTTCTTCATCCGTTACATTGTTCACACCGAAGGTCAGGTTCAGGTTTTCATAATCCATGAAATTACGTTTCGTTAAGTGAACATTTGCTCGCGTTTGCGACGGCACCTCGTAAAAGCGGGTTTCGCTGCCTTCAGTGATACTCACGCTTGTTTCCTGTACATCGCCCACATATCTGAGGAATAAGCCAGAGCGCCATAAGCCGTCGCTTGATTCCCACGAAAGCATTGCTGTAGCTTGCAGCTCTGGAATACTCGCTGTTCCAACAATGTCGCCAACATCTGAACCTAGTACCTCCTCTGGTGCACCGGCATTTACTATCGTCAACGCATCACCGCCAGCAACCTGATTGAATTTTAGCGTTCTGGCGCCATTAAGTCGGATATCAAACTGACCAATGCCAGTGTCAAACTCATAGTTCACGCTAACGTCATAACCAGAGATCGTTCTGGTGTTTAAGTTCTCATAGCGACGATTAATAAGCACAATTTCGCCCAGCGGGTTGTCCTGATCAATTTCGCCGCGGATCACATCCGGATTGGATGAGCCATTGGCACGCGCGATCAAGTCCAGTCGTGATATGTTTTCATCAGACAAAACACCAACAGAATCGATTGTTTCAACCTCCCACCAATCGTAAGTCACGGTTAAGCCGTCGAGTGGCTGTACTGTAAAACCTATGCTTATATTGTCACTTTTCTCAGGACGTAAGTCTTTGTTACCAGAAGTCGACAAGTTGTAGTTGCCGTTACCTGGACCGCCATCTGACAACGTGGTTGAGTTCACTATAACATTGCCGTTCTCATCTAAAGCGTTCTCAGCAAAGTCATCTACGCTGGTCGTTAATGTAGCGCCAGGTGAGTTGATTTGAATTAAGTTTGGTGCCCGAAAGCCTTTTGAAGCCGCCGCTCTGAATTGAAGCGCTTCAACCGGGAACCAGGAAACTGCCATTTTAGGGCGGGTAATGTCGCCAATATCACTGAAGTTTTCGTAGCGAACGGCTAACTGAACATCCAGACTATGTGCGCCTGGTAAATCCGCCAATACCGGAATAGCAAGCTCACCATACGCAGAAAACACGTCGCGTTCGCCATCTACATCCAAACGAACACTACTCCCTTGCAGACTACTCGGATTAACAGGATCAGCGTTACCTTCTACAAAGGGGTCGGTGCCATCAAAAATATCGCTGTTGTCTTCTTCTAACTCTTCTCGGCGCCACTCGACACCAAATGCAAAGCCAACGTTACCAGCTGGCAGAGTGTAGACGAACGGATTAGAGGCTTTAAAATCGACTAACGTTAAGCTGGTTTTTGCACTTCTTTGTGCGGTTGTCAAAAACGGGGTAATGCTGGACTGTGGGTTCGGTGTTAAATCATTGATGCTCGATGGATTAGCTGGATCAACACCCGTAAACGGATTGTAAGCATCCGGCGTGTCTAGGCTTAGCTGCGCTAATAAAAGCGGTGAACTAATACGGTTGCTCATGTTGTCGTCAGTTTGCGCCTCGCTGTATAAAATTGCAGAGTCCCAATCCCAGTCGTTGTAGTAGCCACGAAAACCATTTAAAAAGCGGAAGCTGGTGCTTTCTACTTCAACTTGACGTGGACCAACATCGGTGGGGCGAATACTCAGGTTGTATGCTAAACCTTCTACCGGAACCACTTCAGGGTCTAAACCTGGGAGGCGGTTTGGGTTAATACGTCCGTCCGCAAAAGTAACTGGACCAAACGGGTTCCAATAGCTATGTGCCGGTACATCAAATGTACCGTTACTCAGAATTGCCGACTGTTCCCACTGACGATTGGCTTTAGCCTGGTAATAGGTCGACTCGTTATAAAACTCTATGTCGTCGTTAATTTCGTGAGTGAAATTAGTGTAAATGTTGACGCGATCAACATCGGGGATCAGTGTCCGTTCTTCGTTGCGATTTGGACGAAGTGCACGATCATGGCTGCCCGCGGCATCGATACAAATATCATCCATAATACCGGCACCGTCGGCAATGGCACCACCGCCACAACTACTGCCGTCGACCTGATCTCCCGCGTTATTGATGTAGTTAGTCGGACGAATAATGTAATCATCGATTGAGCTGGACAAACCAATAAAGTGAACATCGGCCCAGGGCTCTAAACTGGAGCGGTTGTCAAACCCGGTATTGTCGGCAAATTCTTCCGGTGCCCGTGAACGCAAGTCCTGGTTACTGGAAAAATCGTATTCAGACGCCATCACACCTTGTCTTTTTGTGTAGTTTGCGCTGACCATGAAGAAGCTCGCACCATCGTTAAATTCGAAACCGTAGTTACTCGATAAGGTGAAGTCACTACGATCTGTGTCTTGTTCAGCTCCGTATCTGATATTGAAATTACCACCTTCGTAATCGTCTTTGGTCACATAGTTAACAACCCCAGCAACCGCATCTGCGCCATAGAGTGCTCCCGCGCCATCACGAAGTACTTCAACCCGCCTTAAACCAGAAACCGGCAGCGTATTTGAGTTGACGGAAGTGACCGGTACGCCAAATTTCGTTTGAGTAATCGGATGGTTGACCATACGGCGACCATTCAACAACACAAGCGTGTTACCCTCACCGATGCTTCTTAAGTTGACTGAACCAACGTCGCCACGAGCCGCATTCGTTCCGGTGTTACCACCACGGGTATTGGTAAACCCTACCGCACCGATTTGTGGGATAGAGCGCAATAACTCGTCACCATCTAAGGCGCCTGTTGTTTCAATGTCCTCAGCATTAAGACTGGTTACAGGTAGCGTAGAGGTCATTTCGCTGCCTCTGATGTTTGAACCGACAACCGCAACGCGTTCAATATCTTTTTCTTTTGGTTGTTCCTGGGCATTGGCATTAGAACTAATTGCAACGCAGCCTGCTACGGCCATTATTATCGATGCTGATATTTTCTTAAGCTTAAACATGTTGCTCTCCGGACTATTTGTATTTGTACTTCTTGTTACGGCCAAATCGTTCTTGTTATTCCTTTCAATTTAAACTAGAACGTTGAATTTAGAGTTACCAATAAGTTTGCTTTCCAAAGATATAACCTGTGGCTATATGCCCAATAACCGCGTCGCTTGTAGTCCAGCAATAAAATGGCTAATAAAGAATATATCCGAGTTGACGACCAATATTTCCCACTAAAAAGTCTCATCAAAGCTTGTCGACAACATAGTAAATTACACAAGCGCAGAATCAATAAGTGGACAGCACAAACAGACCGTTTCAAAAGGAGATAACTGAGGAGCACTGATTAGGGCCAGGTGATTTGGATGTTACCAGCAGTGAACTCACGTTCGCGCTGGCTTAATGACGCGACACCTTTTAATACAATATGAAATGGGTTCAGCTTGACGTGCGGCCCTTTATCTTTGCTGTGTTGTTACTGTACAGCAACCGTACCGGCATCCGGACGACGCGGATCCGAGGCGCCAAAAAAGTAGCCGTCCTTATACATAACCGACTGCACACTGCCCATGCTTTTGGCGTGCTCCACGTTCTGACCAAGCAGCGTTAGAATTTCAATCGTATCAGGGCTGAATCCCGGCTCTAACTCTAACCTGTCCGGTAACCATTGGTGGTGAACACGCGGTGCGTGGATAGCATCGGCGATATTCATTTTATGGTCCATTACATTAATGAGTACTTGCAGAACAGTTGTAATGATTCGACTGCCCCCCGGACTGCCTATTACCACGAAAGGTTTACCGTCTTTAAAGATCATCGTCGGGGTCATTGAACTTAGTGGCCGTTTCGTCGGTTGAATCGAGTTAGCTTCGCCGCCGATTAAGCCAAATCCATTCGGTACACCGGGCTTTGAAGAAAAGTCATCCATTTCGTTATTCATCAAAATCCCCGTACCCGGGATAACGATACCTGATCCATAAGAGAAATTGAGCGTGTAAGTATTTGAGACCGCATTACCGAATTTATCCATCACTGAAAAATGGGTTGTGTCCGGGCTCTCAAAGCGCGGAGGGCTGCCGGGCTTGATAGTTTTTGATGCGCGTGCGCGTTTCATAGAAATGTTCGACGCAAGCTCTTTTGCGTAGGACTTGCTGGTTAAGCCTTTAATTGGCACGTCAAAATGATCGGAATCGCCTAAGTACTCGCTTCTATCCGCATACGCCAGCTTCATCACTTCACTTAGTAAATGAACGTTTTTAGCGCTGCCCGCCCCCATTTCGGCAACGGGGTATTGCTCGAGTATATTCAGCATTTGCACTACGTGAATACCACCGGAACTGGACGGAGGCATAGAGGCAACGTCAAAGCCACGGTAATTGGTACGCACGACTTCCCTTTCTGCAACTTCGTAACTGGCCATATCCTCTAAGGTGATCAGGCCTCCGTTCTTCTTCATCTCTTTTGCTATTTTGCGAGCAATAGCACCTTGGTAAAAGGCCTTGGGTCCCTCTTTCGCTAATAGTTTTAACGTATTCGCCAGATCCGGCTGAACCAGTATTTCACCTGCTTTATAAGGGACTTTATTAGCTTTGTAATACGCCTTTGCCGTTGCGTCATTGGCTGTTAGCCATTTGTGACGGCTCTTCAGGTTTTCCGCCAGGTCGTACGACACTACAATGCCGTCCTGTGCTAAACGAATCGAAGGTTCGACTATACTTGCCCAACTCATGGTGCCGTACTTCTCAAGTGCATGGGATAAGCCAGCAACCGTGCCCGGTACACCAGAAGATTGATGACTAAATCGTGCGAGTTTGCTGTCGACGTTGCCTCGTACATCCAGGAACATATCTCGGTGGGCGGCTTTAGGGGCCACCTCGCGGTAATCAATCGCAACTGTTTTGTTGTGCTCGGCGATGTGAACTAGCATAAAACCGCCACCTCCTAGGTTACCCGCTCTGGGCAGTATAACGGCCAAAGCGATACCTGTTGCCACTGCTGCGTCGACAGCATTACCACCACGAGAAAGGATTTCAGCACCTATCTGGCTTGCCAATTTACGCTGGCTCGACACCATGCCTTTCGTACCAATAACAGGGTGGTGAATTGAGTCGTAACGAATGATGGCTTCACTTTCGTCAACGTGATTTTGCGCATTTACCGTCAGCGCTACCGCCATTAGACCAAGACTGATAGACGCCTTTCTTAGTATTTTGGCAGCGTTTTTTACTATTAATTTTTTCACTTTATTGTACTACTTTTGAGTTTTTACATACGAGACAAAACATCTTCGAGTGAATCGGCTTTGCGGATAAGATCAATGTTCATGCCATGAGTATTGCCGCTGACAGCGTAAACAGGGACTCGTGGTAAGCTGTTATAATCAAAATGATTACTGAAATAGTAGCCACCTGTATCGTGTACCAGAACATAATCGTTTGCTTCGAGTTTTGGCAAGGCTTTGTTTTTACAAATTAAATCACCGGAAAAACAGCAAGGGCCGGCAACATCGGTATCGACTACCTCGGAGTTTGTCTCAGTTCTCATATTCCCCTGTGCGTCAAATCCCGTCACTCTTAGTGGCCATGAGTCCGGTAAAAATACGGTACGGGTCATGATTTGGGCACCAGCATGTGTGGTCGCAATATGCCTGCCGCCCATGGACTTAGTGTACTCAACTCTGGTTAGAATAAAGCCGTTTTTAGCAACGATGGCACGGCCAAATTCGGTTTTAACTTGGTACTTTCCCGAAAACAGGGCAGGCACGGCCTCTTTAAGGGCATCTGCGTACCGCTGGAAGCTTGGGGTAACCTCTTCGCTCGCAAAATTAACGGGTAAACCGCCGCCAATATCAATCTGTCTGATTTGCTGAAAGCCCACTCTGTCGTTGATCATCTCTGCCAGATTTACTATCTCAGCAATCCCTTTTGCCATCAGCTCTAATTCACACCCTTGGGAGCCCGAATGAGTGTGCAGGCTCGTTAACCAGGGGCGCTCAGCGTAGATCTCCAGCAATTGCTGGCGATTGCCGCTATCAGCCAGTGCATAACCAAATTTGGACGTCGACGTGGCGGTGCTGGTTGAAGCAATTGCGCCACTGCCAATTTGTGGATTAATTCGAAAGCCAATCGACGATTGCGTATGCGGGTACGATTCCAACAACGCGTCTACTCTTTCCAATTCCTGTAAATTATCAATGTTGAGTGCGATGTCATTTTTAATGCAGGTTGTCAGTTCAGCCATCGTTTTAGCGGGTGAGTCAAAAATAATGTTGTGGTTTTCAAAACCAGCCCTTTTGGCGATGAGCAACTCGCCCGGACTCGATACTTCGGCTCCAATACCTGTCTGGTTCAGTTTTTTCATGACTGCGGTCAGCGCATTGGCCTTTGTCGCAAAGGTATGCACAAAATGCGCTGGGAACGCCTTTTTGAGTTCAATAATCGTATTTTCTAGCGCATCAAAATCCATCACGCCAATCGCGCTGGTCTCGCCATTCAGAATATATTTTTGTACCGCTTGTTGAACAATATCCTGCTTTCGGATCATGTTTTGATTCCCTAGGGGTATTAGGATTTCCCCAAAATTTCGGTTTAGATTGGTTCGATTTACAGACTCAATCAGAAAATTTAAAGATAAGCCAGATACTTACTAAGCGGTAATAGCGATCTTTTGCAGCGGTATAACCTTAGGCTATCGAGCTAACTAAACATAGGGAAGTAAAAAAAAGATTAATGCCACGCACTGTACTTTGCAAAACCAGTTTCAAGGTTGTGTAGTGGCAGACTAAAGATGAAACACTGGCAAGCTGGGGCGGTACGCTCACCGATCAGGATTTTCGCTACCGTGATAATGGTGACGTGAAGGATCTCTCGGTGTTTGGTGAGTTGACCTGGCACGTGAATACCGACCTGGACCTGACGGTCGGATTACGCCGTTTCGACAATGAAATCTCCAATGACACAGAAATAGAACTGCCAATCTACCCAGGCGCGTCTGAAGTAGGGGCGACCGCAGAAGAGAGCGATACGCTGTTTAAGGTCAACCTGTCTTACGACGTCAACGATGCAATGATGGTGTACGGTACCGTTTCCGAAGGCTATCGCCGTGGCGGCACCTGTGCCGCGCCGCTGACAGGCGGGTTTGCTGAAAATCCGGAATACCTGAATTATGATTCCGACTCGGTGACCAACTACGAGATTAATGGTATGAACCCTCTCCTCCCATAAAGGCTTCAAATGAGCCAAGATAGGGTTGTTCAAATCACTATCAAGAAGGAGAAGGTCACATGAGTAAGGTAACAATAGGTCT